>JAAZID010000050.1 GCA_012510295.1 Methanomicrobiales archaeon
CAGTGGATGACGTTCTGCAGTGTGAAGTGTGGGCGGAACCGCTGGGCGACGTCGAAGGGTATCCAGGGGTCCCGGGGTTTGCCGCCTACATTGAGGAAGAACGACCCATCGTCGGCGAGGACCCGTGCAGCCGCGGCGGCGACCATCCCCATCCAGTCGAGGTAGTCTTCCCGGGGCCTCTGGTCGTCGTAGGTATTGTAGTCCTTTCCTATGTTGTAGGGGGGCGACGTGACGATGATATCGGCCGAACCTGCCGGGAGGCGCTGCATACCTTCCATACAGTCCATGGTGTGGATGGTGTTGATGGCCAGCCCGCCGAGCCTCCTCGCCTCTTCCTTCTCTTCTGTCACTCCGGATCACCTAGAGGTTTGAGGCCTTCCGCAAAAAAGGTGAGCAAATGGGGTTCTGGTCTGGTGGGGCTGATGCCCTCACCCGTGGGTGCGCTCTTGCATCCCTGCCCCGGGCCCCGGTGCATCGTCTCCATTGATCGACGTCTGCCGTGCCCTCTCGAGGGCATCGATGAGGTCTTCGACCTGGTAGGGAGTGATCCCCTCGTTCCCGTCCTCCTGGTGCACGATCTGGAGGAGTGCGTCCCTGAGGATCTCAAGGCGGCTCTCCGGGGGGAGGACGACCTCGAACCGGCGGAAGATGCGGTCCGGGATGCAGACGAAGTTCCCATGGGCGGATGCAAACGAGAGGAACTCGTCTGCAGCGAGGACATCCCCCTGACCCACCGTGATCTCGACGACCGCCGGTGATACCGCGGGTGGAGCGGTACCCTCTATTGAAAAACATCGGATGACTCTGATATTCGTGGTTGATCCTCCGGTCCAACTTGATATCTTCTCTGCGGGAGATACCATAGTTGTGGTGGCGGGGTGGCAAAAGGTCAGGATCTCCAGGGATTTTTGCAGACCTCTGGTGAGGTGTATGGTGGGTGGCGCGGGCCTGCGCCCGGGCGAGGGGTTCCTTCTGCTGTTCCATTTTTTGCCTCAGAAATCAGGCTTTGCACAAAAGAACCGAAGCCAGCAGAGAGTGAACTACCCCGCCCGCGAGCGCAGGGTAGCTCACCCGGGTCGACTGGGTTAACCTGGCAATACTATTTTCACCCATTGCGACTGATATGAAAAGAAGCATGGTAAAACTGACACTTAAGATAATTAAGGGCAATAAATACCTGTATCTTCGAGATAGAGTAAAAGTTAACTCCAAATCGATTTCAGTTCAGACATACGTGGGTAGACTCGAAAAAGTCGAGCCACAGGACTTTTCAGTAAAACTGCTCGATCTCTTCTCATCGAGGTTAACCAGATATCTTGACTATCGGCTGGAACACTATACCCTCACCGTCCTTGATCGGAACCAGGCCACCAACCTCGAGAGCTTGCGCTACTTCTATGATCTGTTCGAGGATCTCTATCCAGACGAGAGTGAACGATACCAGGATGCGATGTACGTCCGGTATGTCCAGGGTACGACCGCGATTGAGGGGAACACTATCACCTTTCGAGAAGCACAGGAACTCCTGGAACACAACATCTCGCCAGCCGGGAAGAAAATGGATGAGGTGTACGAAGTCCTCAACTATATTACCCTCAGGGAGCACCTCAGCGGATATACCGGGGACGTCACTGAGGCATTTATCAAAAAGATCCACGAAATCTTGATGAATCATATCCTTCGGGATCCAGGGAATTACCGGAACATTCAGATCGGTATAGCAAGCGTCGATTATCAACCGCCGCCCGCAATCCTTGTGCCTGATGAAATGCAGAACCTCATCAGATGGTATCGGCAGAACAAAAAGACTCTCAACCCCTTCGAACTTGCGATCCTGCTCCATACAAAATTCGAGATTATCCACCCCTTCGTTGACGGGAACGGGCGAGTGGGACGAGCGTTAATGAACTTCATCCTGGAACGTTCCGGATATCCGACACTCTACCTCGGGCAAGAACACCGGGCTGCTTACCTGGATGCACTCGTGCGAGCTGATGACGGAGAATTCGCGCTGATTGTTAAGACTCTCTACGAATTTTACCAGAACCAACACGGCCAGATTGCACAGGAAGTCCAGCAAAAATTTAAGGACGGGGGAAGCAAATTCCGTGACGATATCGCAGATCTTCTCCGGCAGTATACTGAGTTGAAAAAGAACAGATAAACACAAAAAACAACGATGACCCGAGTTCTATGAAGATGGCCCGCGAGCACCTGAAGAGGCGCATCGTGGCCGCGGGCGACCGTGTCACCGTCGATTATCTGGCCGCGAATATCGAACGGTGGGGAGCGGCCCGGATCGTGGACTCGCCGAAAGCATCACAAGCCTGCGCTCTTTTTTTGTACGGCGGGCGGTGGTTGTCCGATTGGCTGCATGAATATGCCCCGGTCCGGTCGGATCGACCCTATAACGCACACGTGAAAAAGGTCTTTATCCCCGGGAGTCGAGCAGGATCGTAAGGGAGCAGGATCGAAGAAAAAAGTTACTTTCCAAAATTGGATTCTAAACCAACTGTAATAATGCTGCGGGTGGGATCCGAACCCACGATTTCCAGATGTCCCAGGTCTGGACGCTCCGTTCACTTCATAACCCTATGAGTCTGGCGCCCTAACCAACTAGGCCACCGCAGCACACAAAGTGCATTATAACAATGACGTTTTGACAAATAAACCTTATGCTCTCAAAAAATTTGGTGAGAGCGGTCACTTCGCGTTCTTCTGGATATACACTTCGACCGCCGCAGTGATCGCCGCCACCTCTTTTCCGTGCCGGAGCGATGCGGCCAGCGTCTGCATGCGTGTCGCCTCCTCATAGAGGTAGCGGCGCAGGCTCTTTGCTATATGCTCCTCCTGCAGGAAGTGAGTATGCGTATCGCCGGCGATGAAATGCGGGTTTCGCATGATCGCATACTGGAGCGGAAGCGTCGTCTTCACACCCAGGATGACATACTCATAGAGGGCCCGGCGCATCCGGAGGATCGCCTCCTCACGGTCGACCCCCCATGCACAGAGTTTGGATATCATCGAGTCGTAGTGCGGGGGGATGGTATAGCCGTTATGGATACCGGAGTCGACCCGTATCCCCGGCCCTCCCGGGGATCGGTAGCGGACGATCTTGCCCGGATCTGCGGTAAAGTTGTTCAGCGGATCCTCTGCATTGATCCGGCACTCGATCGCGTGCCCCCGGATGCTGATATCCTCCTGATCCATCGAGAGATCTTCGCCGGCCGCGATCGCGATCTGCTTCTTCACGATATCGATCCCTGTGACGAACTCGGTGATGGTATGCTCCACCTGCAGTCGGGTGTTCACCTCCATGAAGTAGTAGTTCCCGTTCGCGTAGAGGAACTCCACCGTGCCGGCGTTCGTATAGTTCGCCGCCTTTGCCGCTGTGATGGCCGATGCCGTCATCTTCTCCCGGAGATCCGGGGTCATGATCGGGCAGGGTGCCTCCTCGACCAGCTTCTGGTGCCGGCGCTGGATGGAGCACTCGCGGTCGTAGAGGTGGAGGGTGTGTCCTTTTCGATCGGCGAGAACCTGGACCTCGATGTGGCGCGGTTTTGCGAGGTACTTCTCCACAAAGACCGTCGGATCCCCGAAGGCCGACTCTGCAATCCGCATACCCTTCTCGATCGCTTCCTCGAGCTGGTCCTCAGACTCTGCGATGTGCATGCCGATACCGCCGCCACCCGCACTCGCCTTCACGACCACCGGGTAGCCGATCTCAGCGGCAATCTTCTTCGCCTCATCGATGCTGGTGACACCGTCTGGGGTTCCGGGGAGGACTGGCACACCCGCCTCACGCATCATCCGCTTCGACCAGACCTTGGAGCCCAGCGCCTCGATCGTCTTCCAGGAAGGGCCGATGAACGTAAATCCTTCATCCTCGACCAGCTTTGCGAACTGGCTGTTCTCAGCGAGGAACCCATACCCCGGGTGGATCGCCTCCGCCGCAGACTTCCTGGCGATATCGCAGATCCGCTCTTTGTTCAGGTAACTCTTCGAGGGGTGTGCCTCGCCAACATAGAACGCCTCGTCCGCGTACTTGACGTGGAGCGCGTTCTTGTCAGGATCCGAGTAGATCGCAACCGTATCGATATCCAGCTCCCGGCAGGCGCGCATAACCCGTATGGCAACCTCACCGCGGTTGGCGATCAGGATCTTGTCAAAATATTTTGTCATGCAAACTCTCTTTCATCCACCGGTGGCGAGCTTCACTCGACAACTATCAGGACATCACCGTTCTGCACGACATCCCCGGAGTTGACGAAGATCTCCCCCACCGTGCCATCGCGCGGACTGCGGATGGGGTTTTCCATCTTCATCGCCTCAAGGACGATAAGGGTATCCCCCTTCTTGACAGTACTCCCCTTCTGTGTCAGCACCTGCAGGACCATGCCCTGTATATTACTCTTGACGCCCCCCGGGATGTCCCCGCGTGGGATCCGGCCTCTGGCTTCTGGTGCATCCGATTTGACCTCAACCGAGCTCCCCTCAACAGAGACGATCCGGACCGAGAATACCTCGCCATCCACCTCGATCTCCATCGAGTGAGGAACATCAGCAACACTCGCCACTTCAGCGGCGGGTTTTGGGATAACCTCAGGTT
This sequence comes from Methanomicrobiales archaeon, assembly GCA_012510295.1. Taxonomy (GTDB): domain Archaea; phylum Halobacteriota; class Methanomicrobia; order Methanomicrobiales; family Methanoculleaceae; genus Methanoculleus. The sequence goes on from JAAZID010000050.1 coordinate 4,610, forward strand.
TACGCTCGCCCTTCAGGAACGACGGCGCGACGGCCGGATAGATGATGTAAGTAAGAACATCCTCCTCCTTGACGATCAGGTTCTGTTCAGCTGCTTCCTTTCGCATCTGCTCATATATAGGTTCGAGAAGATCCGCCGGTCGGACCGTGACCGGCTCCTCATCGCCTATGACCAGTTTCTGGACGTCCGGATTGATCGGGCCGGGGGGGCGGCCGTAGAGGCCGAGGACGTAGTCTTTCACTTCACCCGTCACGTTCTTGTAA
>JAAZID010000350.1 GCA_012510295.1 Methanomicrobiales archaeon
ATGACCTCAGGCTTTATGTTCTTAAACCGGCCCTGGGCTCCTATGTAGTCTTCGAGCGGCGCGGCCCTCCTCATCGCAGCCTTTGAAGGACCGCTTATTGCAAGTTTCCCATACTCGCGTTCATAGAGAACCCACGTCCCGGTCTTCACCGCGAGCTTCCCCATCTCGACGGTCTTCTCTGTGGGGTAGCGCCATCCGGGGGGACAGGGTGCGAGGATATGGATGAACTTCGGCCCCGGTATCGAGAGCGCCTTCTTCACCTTCTTGTAGAGGTCAAGGGGGTAGGCGCTACAGGCGGTCGCCATGTAGGGAGGGTTATGCGCCTCAACGATGCGGTCGAGGTCTTTCTTGGCCGTGGGCTTCCCGCCGGGAGTCGTTGTTGTGCGCGCCCCGAGCGGCGTCGAGCCCGACCGCTGCATGCCGGTGTTCCCGTATGCCTCGTTGTCGTAACAGATATAGAGGAAATTGGTGCCACGCTCGAGGGCACCGGAGAGCGCCTGGATGCCGATATCGACGGTTCCGCCATCGCCGGCGTAGACGATGACATTCGTCTCCTTCCCGAGAGTCTCAAAAGCGTTGCTCATGCCGGAGGCACAGGCGGCGGCAGCGGCAAACGCTATGTTATATACCGGCACATTCATCGCCGTGCCGGGGTAGATCCCCTGGATGACGCTTGTGCAGCAGGCAGGCACGACCAGAACAGAGTCTGGACCGGCGGCCTTGAGCACGTAGCGCAGACACAGGGAAGAGCTGCACCCCGCACAGGCGGATGTGCACTTGAGCAGATACTCCTCCTTTGGAATCGCGGACAAATTGTTTACACTCCTCTCCTCTATATCTGTCATTAATTGTAATGAGGTTTTTTACGATCCGGCTCCCGGGAGCCCGATGATCTCCCGAAAAATAGCCGGCCGGGATGAGGGGTGCGCCAGAAGCTGCATATCCGTTTCAGTTCCCGGCGTTCTGTCCCGGCACCCGTCTCCTCGTCACCGACTCCGGGCGAAAGAGTCGCCGGATGAGACCGGCGTAGCACCTCAGGCAGAACGGTGTGAAGAGCCAGACCCCCATCTCTATGAGTGGAAGGAGACCCCGGTGGCGTATCCGGTAACGGTAGCTCTCGAGGTTCATCTTCATGTAGACCGGCGCGACCTCCTCAAACCACCTCGCCCGGGTGAGCCTGCCCTCGACGACCGGGCGTGATATCTCGGATAGGAAGTTCAGGATATCACTGGCCATCGGTTCCTCCGCGGGATGGGGTGCGAAATTGTCATCGATGATGATCGGCACCACCTCATGTACCCCGACAATGCCATTCTTCCGCAGGTCGACCGAGAGCAGGATCGCCTCCCGTGAGATGTTATGCGGCCAGCGCGGTTCAAACTGGAACATGCCGAGCGAGTAGGCGATGAGCCCCCCGTGGTAGCGCTCTATCGCCTGTATGGTGTGGGAGTGGTGCCCGAGGATCAGGGTGGCGCCCGCATCGATGAGCCGGTGGGCAAGCTCGATCTGTTCGGGTGACGGGTAGTAGGCCATCTCCGTTCCCCAGTGTAGCGATATGGCGATGTGGTCGCACCGACCCGCGAGGGCTCCTATATCCCTGAGGATGTCCTCCTCGATCAATCGGTTGACCGAGACTTCGCGCGATATGGCAAGTTTCCCGGTCGTGTAAGCGAAAAACCCGACTGAGATACCGTTTCGCTCGATGATGATCGGCTCCTGCCGCTCCGTGGTCGCAGATCCGCCAATGGCGACAATGCCCCGCTGTTCGAGCGCGCGCAGGGTGTTCCTGAACCCCTCGACCCCGAGGTCGCCGGAATGGTTGTTTGCAACACTCATGAGATCGAACCCGGCCTCCTCAAGATACTGGGCCGCATCCGGGCTGGTGAAGATCACGTGATGCTTCTCCGCCGCCTCCCCCGTATCCGAGAGCGCGGTCTCCAGGTTCCCGAAGAGGATATCCTTATCCTGGAAGAGATGGTCGACCTCACCGAAGGGGTACCGGTGGTCTGCTGTACGAGCCCATATGTCGCCTGTCGCGATTAACTTTAGTCTCTGCATGGTTTTCACGTCAAATTATCCCATTGATCCGGCGGGAGATCCTGTACCAGAAATCGGTGTTTCCCACGCCGGGTGCGGGGTATCTCATCGACGAAGCAGATGGTCATGTCCACGTCGCCGTCAAATTTTCCGTCGAGTTCCCGGAGGATGCGCTTCGTATCGCGGTCACCGTACCCGGGTTTTCTCACGATCCGGAGTATCGCCATTCCTCTCTTCTCCTGGTGGAACTGGAACTGTGCGACGTTGTCAAAGATGTCGGAGTGCATATTCACCGCGGTCATCGATATGAGGCGGCGATCCTTCGTCACGATGAACTCCTGGAGGCGCCCCTCGACCCGCTCGAGCATCGGGTAGGGCCGGCCGCAGGCACAGGAGTTCGCCCCGAGTACCGCGACATCCATGGTGCGGTAACGGATGAGCGGGCAGATGAAGTTGGTGAGACCGGTCGCGACCACCTCGCCCATCACTCCCGGTCCCTCGATGGGCCGACCATCCTGCCCGATCAGTTCGACGATGCCGTACTCGGGGAAGATGTGGTAATGGGTGCTCACCTCACACTCCCCGGCGAGCACCGTCTGCTCGGAGTTGCCATACCAGGAGAAGACCCGGCAGTCGAAGGTCTCGGTGAGAAGATCGCGCTGCCAGGGATAGAGGTTCTCGGAACCGCAGAGGATGGCCTGCACCGTCGGGAACGGTTCGATATCGTGCTCCCGCATGTATCGGGCGAGGATCACGACCATGGAAGGATAACCCTGGATGAACCGGGGCCGGAACTTCCGGATCCGGTCGATGTAGGCCGGCAGGGTCTCTCCGGTCATGTGATAGGAGGACATAAGCAACCATCGCCCGAAGAGCGTTCGTCGCCAGCAGGCGCCCGCGCCCACGACGTGCCCCCGAAGGACGACGCAACGGTCGGTGAACCGGTATCCGACGCGGTCCCACTGGGTCTTCATGAACGCCCACTCCCGTGCGCGAGAGGCGCCCCGCTCGTAGTAGAACCCGACCGGGATCCCGGTGGATCCGCCGGTGGTGACATACTCGAAGGCGGACTCGGGGTAGTTCCGGGCCTTCAGGTCCGGGAGATTGGCCTGGAGAATCTCCCTGGTCAGGAGGGGGAGGAGGGCAAGGTCTGCAGGGGTCTCGATATCCTCCGGGGCGAGGGAGCGCTCCCGGAAGATCCGGCGGTAATAGGGAACGTTCTCGTAAGCATGCTCAAGCAGGTGTGAGAGCGCTTCCGCCTGGTAGCCCGCGATCTCCTCCCGGTTCCACCGGCAGGACTGTCGGAGGAGCGCATAGGTCTCCCTGTACACGGAATATGCAGGGAGGAGGCGGAGCACCCTCGCCGTCATCGAATCTTCAAGCCGGGAAACTCTTAATCGCCGATGATTCACCCACACACCTGCTGACACCGCACATGGCAATACTCTGCATTAAACGTTTTGATCAGCCTGAAGCACGACGATACCGGAACCCCGGGGGAGGATGGCAGGTACCCCGGGGGATCACACCCGGTCAGGTGGAACTCTCAGAGCATGGGAAGGCGACCCGATCCTGGCTGGATACACGGTTGAAGTGTTTCAGGCACTCAAGAAAG
>JAAZID010000351.1 GCA_012510295.1 Methanomicrobiales archaeon
GCGACGATGAACGAGAGGGTGCGGCAGTACTACGCGAAGGTCCAGCAGCACTTCAAGGGCGGGCTCCCAAAAGAGGTGCAGCCGCCGGAATACCAGTGAATAGGTGATCCGGGATCTTTCCCGGAGAACTCTTTTTTGTGCGGCCGGCGCCTCCAATCGTATGCGCCCTTCAGCAGGTGCAACCCCGTGGGCCTCTGCGCGAGATGATACCCGGGAGATAATTCCAGTGAGTTGTTGGGGCAATGTCAGGCGGGATCTACCTGCCGGGTGGGTTTTGCTGGCCGGAAAAAGCCCGCCGTCTACACACATCCTCATGATCCCGGTGAAGCTCATCTTCCGGGATTGTCGTAATAGATATTACCCCTGAACTTTCACCCCTCATGCAATGTACTCGTACTTTGGTGACCCATACAACATCGAGCAGTTCGCAATAGGGTTCGACCTGATCGGAGATCACCTATCTGAGGACGTGATCTCCGACATCATCGCGGAGATCGAGGAATTACAGGATGATTTCCCTGATAATCGATACTTTGCTATTGCGCTTGGCGCCCTCTACGACATTATCGGAGAGCAGAAAGAGGCGTTTGACGCCCTTGAAAGTCAGACCCTGATCGTAGAGAGTTCGATCATCCTGCTCCGCATGGCGCGACAGCTGATGCTTTTGGGGAAGGAGGAAGATGCCAGGGAACTGCTTGAGAAGATCGCCCGGCAGGAAACAGAAGAATCGGTGCCGAGGGAGCTCCACGCAATGCTCGCATTCGCCCGCATGAACGACAGGGAGGCGTTCACCGGCATATGGCACGGGATGATTGAACGGTTCTCCCTCGCAGAGCCGATCCCGGTTGCAGAACTCATCCGATCTCCCGAGATATACTCGCTGCTTGAAGACCTTCCGTTCAGGGAGCAGATCGAGGGGCTTGAGTATCTCTTCTCGTACCAGGTTCCGGAAGGCAGAGAAGCTGAAGTATACAGCCTTATCCATAACCTCCGGTTCTACCTGAAAAACCTCCTCTTCGGAGTATACATACAGAGCCAGAGAGAGGACATCACCGAGTACCTTCCGGCATTGCCGGTGATCAAAGCAATCTCTGAGGGGAGTATCGAGGTCGTGGAGAAGATACTCTCGATGCACGGTCCGATCTCTGATGGAGTGCTCCGTGGTGAGGTCGAAGAAAGTATCAAAGATCTTCGGGAGTCGGGTATGGAGGCTGCTGTATTGATCGAACTGGGAAACCGGGCATCTGATCCCGCGCAACCGGCCGGGGAGACACTTGATGCACTGCGAGAATATACTGGAGGAGACGATGAACCGATCATCGAAGTGCTCAATGGGATAAGCACGGAGTTTCTCATGGAGGGCGCCAGGGATCTGCTCCTGGCACTTCATGAGGCGCATCCAGATGACCACCGCCTTATACGGAGGCTATATGAAACGCTGAAATTGGAGGAGAACTACGATGAAGCACTGATGCTCGCCGGGCAGTATCCATTCCTGGAACAGGAGGATGACTCGTTCGATACCCTGAAGTTAAACGCACTTTCTTCATCGGATAAGGATGCAGCCTTCCAGCACCTCCTTGGAGAGATGAAAGAGAAGCGTATGCTGGAGCGCTATGCCGACCTGTTTGAGCTTGCACTTGCGCTCGACCGTATGGACGAGGTCTCCCCTCTCAGGCAGACCTTTGCCGCAAAAAGGATAACGGAAGTAACACACATGCTGAACGCACTGGATCGCCTGAAGAAAGGGAAAGTGAAGGGAGGCCTGGCGCTGATCGATCGGGCTATAGGAGCAGGCTTTCCAGAAGACCTCGCCCTGATGATCTCGGCGCACTCTCTCCTATCAGCGGGCTACCCGAAACGGGTCGTCGGGCTCTGTGAGGCGATGCTCAAGACTCCACTGCCGCCGGAAGATGTCTACCCGCTGCTTATCCGGGCATACCGGGAACTGGGCAGGGAAGCCGAAGCACGCGAGGCGGAGGCAGCATTCGAGGCATTACAGCGGCCGGAAGTATAAACAGCGATGAGGAATTGCTGCTCGTAAATCCCATGAACTTCGCCATCTCCGGGACGAGGAGCCCGCACCACCCGATCTCCTCTCCTGCGGCGGCAAAAAGGTTGAAGAGGAGGAAGACGGGGAGAAACCCGATACTGAAGAGTTCTGCGGTGCCTTTGGGGTTGAACGGGCCGATGCCGGTGATCCAGACCGACCCGAAGATCAGGAGGATTGCGACCGCATGCCATCGGAGCTCGCCCACGCGGAACCCGAACCCGTCGAGGTTGCACTGGTAGTATAGCCGGGTTATGACGGCGGCGATGCCCGGGCACCACACCGTGAGGATGATGAAGAGAGAAAGGCTTTCCGTCGTCGTGCTCCGGATGGCAGGGAACCAGCCGATGCTGCTCAACGCGAGTGTCAGGAGCAGAAAGAGGATCACTTCCCGCCGTGCCGTCGACGGGGAGCGGGGGTCGTAAGGATCTGCTCCGACGGAGGAGGTCATGATCGATCTCGCACATCATGGCTAATACGGTCATCGGATCGTATCTCCGTCCCATGGGCGCGATACCTGGAGATGACGGACGTTCCGTGCCGGGCTGCGAGCCCGGTGTCACCCTGGCGGATGCGTGATGAACCCTTCCTTCGTGCCTCTGGCAAACCCGGCCTTTTCATAGAGCCGGAAGATGGCTGGATCCCGCCGGCCGGATAGAAGCCCCACCTTGTAACAGTTCCGTTTCCATGCTTAGTCCAGCGCGTGGGTGAGAAAGGCCGTGCCGGATCCCCGGTTCCGGAACTCGCGGTCGGTCACGACGTTCTCGATGAGCCCGTAGGGTCGTGCGCCCCGTGTGAGGTTCAGGAGGATGTGCAGGACGCACGTCGAGACCGGCACACCCCCGTGTTCGAGAAAGAGGAGATGAGTCCGGGGATCGGTGGTATGCGCTCCCGGGAGGATAACGTGGGATCTGCGTAACTCCTACAAAAATTGAATGTGATAGCGGAGACGCCGCACCCATGCGTAGTCCCGGGCTGGCAAGTGTCGCCCCGGACGGACGGCCAATGCCAATCTAGAACTATAGGAAGGTTCAATGTATAAACAGGATCTAAAGAAGACAGCAAATCAATCCGGGCCGAGAATACCCAACAC
>JAAZID010000352.1 GCA_012510295.1 Methanomicrobiales archaeon
GAGGTATGCAGAGGCTATCGAATGTTTCGACAGGATCGCCCTCGCTGACCCCGACGATGCGGTAGCACGTTACTCCCTGGGCCTGATCTATGATACCCTCGGCCTCTACGACCGGGCGGTCAAGAACTTCGACCATATCCTGAAGCACGATCAGAGCAAGATCCATGTCTGGTATGCTCACGGCATGGCACTCTCCCACCTCGGCCAGTACGCCGAGGCAGTTCGATCATTTGACCGCGTGCTTGAGGGTCGTGCGATGGCCGGGATGAAGTGGATCGGGAGCAGTACCGACCTTGCACTCTTTGAGCGAGAGGAGGTAGAGACCCCCCGGAAACAAAAACCCCTGGAGGCTGATGCCTGGAGCGAGACCATCCTGAACCGCCGGGGGACTGCGCTGCTCCACCTCGGCCGGCACGCAGAAGCGCTGGCGGACTTTGAGCGCATCCTTGACTCCGACCCTGAAAATATCCCAATCCTGCAGCAGAGCAGCACCGCACTCATCCATATCGGCAGGTACGGCGAGGCAAACATCCACCTCGATGCAGTTCTTGAGAAAGAACCGCATAACGCCATCGCCCGACTGATGAAAGCGGAAGTCCTTGAGAACCTCGGCAGGTACGGCGATGCCCTGGCTCAACGTGAGATGGTGCCGGGCACCGGCGGAGATGACCTCCTCGCCCTGCAGAGAAAAGGGGTTGACCTGATGCACCTCGCGCGGTATGCGGAGGCGGCGGAGGTGTTTGATTCTCTCCTTGAGGCCAGCCCCGGGGATACCGTGGCGGCTATGAACCGGGGAGAAGCATTCATGTACCTCGGGGATTATGAGAAGGCGGCCGGATCCTTTGGCCAGGTGCTCGAAGGGAACCCGGGCGCCCTGATCGGTCGGGGCCGGGCGCTCGAGCGCCTCGGCCGCTACGACGAGGCTCTTGAGGCAATCGACCAGGCGGTGCAGACCGGTCCCGCCGCTACCGGACTCCTCGCGCGGAAGGCATGGCTCCTTGAAGGACTCGGGCGGTATGCCGAAGCGGCTGACTGCTACGAAGCGCTCTGGAAAGCCGATCAGGATGCCGGAGAGAACCCGCTGAACCTCGGGATCGTCCTCGCCACGCTCGGCCGCTACGACGAGGCTCTCGTGTGGTTCAGGCATGCAGTCGAGGCCGACCCCGACGATCTCTTTGCCTGGTTTAACCGGGGCCGGGCTCTGGAGAAGATGGGGCGATACGCGGATGCGGCTGAATCGTATGCGGAGGTTATCGCCGGGCGGCCGGGGGATACCGGTGCTCATTTCGCGCTCGCGACCGTGCTTGCGGAGCTTGGCAGGTACCAGGAGGCGATCGAGTGCTGCGATCGGGTGCTTGCATCCGGTACCGCAAACAGCGCAACCATGAAGCTCCGGGCAGAGATGCTAAAAGCCGTCGGAAGGCACAAAGCAGCGATCGAGGCGTATGGGCGCTACCTTGAGGTCACCCCCGAAGACCGGGATGCGCGGATGGCGCTCGGCACGGTGCTGGAACGGGATGGGGGGTATGGCGATGCGATCAGGCATTATGCGCTGGTGCTCAAGGGCGATGAACATGACACCGAAGCATGGCACGTCCTCGAGAGCGCCCTTGTGCACATGGGAAGATACGGGGAGGCGCTGGAGTGCTCTGACAACATCATAGCAAACAATCCCGGGAACCGTGTTGCCTGGCAACGGCGGGGAGAGATCCTCATGTGGCTCGGGAGTTATGAAGATGCGGTAGAGTGCTTTGAGAAGGTTCTTGACACTGAGCCGGTGAATACCCTCACCCGGCGGAAGCTCGGGGAGGCATACGAGAGGGCGGGAAGGTATGAGGAGGCGATCGTTGCCTATACCCTGGTGCTCGACCGGGAGCCGGCGAACATCGAGACCCTCCACGCACGGGCATCAGCCCTTATCCATCTCGGCAGGTACAGTGAAGCGATCAAGTCCA
>JAAZID010000353.1 GCA_012510295.1 Methanomicrobiales archaeon
ATTCTCTTCTGTCTCACCTCTTTTTGCGCAACAGAGCTGGATATGGATGTTTTTTGCGCCGAATATGCGCTTACTGCCGCTTGAGCCGGCGCATGAGGAGGCGGTGCTCCTCCTCGCTTACGACGTATGCAGTTCTGACCACGGCAGTCGACTGCACCGCCGTACGGAAGCATGCCCCGCTCATATTTTTGGCCGACACATGTCAGGGGATCGGTCTTCTCCACCATTTCTCCACATCCCCGGAGGGTGATATGCACGGGGGCACGCCCTATACGCTACACGCCCTTCCAGTATGGGATATATCAGACAGGAACCTTAAAAAAATGATCTCCTCCACCAGCCGGCGATGTTGTCCCGCCGCTCCCCTGCCGAGTTTGAGGGAGACTGCCGGCCCGGTGCGGGAAGAAACCCGGGGTATGCGATCCTCCGCGATCACAGGGACTTCAAGTCTGTCCGCGGCCGGTGCCGGATGAGCGGGGCCGGCCTCTGTTGACCGCGGGAACCCTCTCTTCCCGGTATAGCTACCTACGATCAGCACTGAATCAGATCGATGACGACTACAGAGTTCATCCCCGTATCGCAGAAGATATACGAGAAGATCCTGGACCTGAAGGGTTCCGATAGAACGTTTGACGAGGCCATCGCAAATCTGGTGGAGCAGGCAAAGAAGCAACAGCATGAGGATGACGTCCGTGCGATTCGGTAGTGTTTCTACGAGACGTAACTATTCAGGGCACCCTCCATGCCGACGGCGACTCACCGGGTGCCCTGAATAGTTACCTTTTTTTGGGCCAAAAGATACGGGTTCTGCAACACAACGCGCCATGAGCCGGCGGCTCATAGATGAGCACGAAAGAGATCCTTTTTCATACCAGCGGTGTACCAGTAACCGCATTCAAGCCTCTCCTCCCTGTGAAAAGATCTCCTTCTATCCATGCTTCACGCCGCCACCCCCCCGGTAGCATGAACCATTGACCACTCCGGTGCCCCGATCCCGGGAAACACATGCGGATCTACGTCAGAACCTTTTGAAAAGGTATAACACTTGAGAGCCTGAACCACCTATCTATATACCAGGCGGATACCTATGAGTTCGCGACGACGTGGAACAACAACAAATCCCGGTCCCGGCCGGCCGGAGCGAGGAACGGTATCCGACTGGATGGAGGGAAACATCATCCCGGTGCTCATCTTCCTCTTTGCGCTCTTCTTCATCATAACCTTCTCAAACCCGGCGCTTTTCCTGAACGATGAGTGGATCACGACAAACCAGCTCCACCAGCTCAGCGAGGGGCACCAGTTCGTCGTGAACGAGGGGAAGTACGGCACATTTGTGAACGGGACGCCGGGGCCCTACATGCAGTCCCACAGAAACCTCCTCGGCTACACGATGATGTTCCCGGCCCTCTCGCTCCCGGCGCTCAAGCTCTTCGGGCTCTTCGGCGATCAGTTCAGGCTGGCCATCGTGCTCCTCTGGTCGATGCTGCCGGTCGCGATGGCGGTGCTGATCGACGCCTACCGCCCGGAGTACGCCCGATGGCGGGGGATCCGGTGGACGTGGCTCGTGATCGGGGCCTCGTTCTTTGCACTCCTTGCAAATCTTCTCTTCTACTACCCCTGGCCGCTCACCTCGCCCGACGCGCCCATAGAGGTTGCGGCGTTGGTCTTCACCGGCCACATCCTCTTTGCCGTGTTTGCGGTGATGGTCTACCTCATCTGCCGGACGATCTTTGAGGATACCTGGTTCTCGATATTCGGGACGATCGCCTGCATATC
>JAAZID010000354.1 GCA_012510295.1 Methanomicrobiales archaeon
CTCCTGTTCTGCCCTTTCATCTTTCCATGCCTTCTGTCTCTCCCGGTCTGCCCTTTCACCTTTCCATGCCTTCTGTCTCTCCTGTTCTGCCCCTCATCTTTCCATGCCTTCTGTCTCTCCTGTTCTGCATCTCATCTTTCCATACCCTCTGTCTCTTGTTCTGCATCTCATCTTTCCATACCCTCTGTCTCTCCCGGTCTGCACTTCACCCTCCCGTATCTTCTGGTCTTTTTCTGACTTTCCCTGTTTCGTTGCCTGTTCTCTGTTTGGCGGTGTTTTTCCCGTTGTTTCTTCTGAATTTTCTCCCCAGTACGTTTACGATATATATTTATATTTTAAATTTCAGAGTTACAAATGGCTATTATCATCACTTTTGCATGCATGATACGCTCCCGTATCATCATCAACCTCCAGTCGAAACAAAGGGGTCGGGGTCTTCCCCTCTCCCTTCTCACAAAGTTCCACTGGAAACGAAGGGGTTATCTGCCATAAGGACGATCATATTAAGAGCCCGCGACACGAAAATTTCCTGTCCTGGCAATCCACCCCGGTGACATCATGTCGGACGATAAGACTAACCCGATGGGCCTATTTAAGAAATACCTGACCAACAGGCGTATATTTAAGAACAGGGAAGTGCTCCGTCACAGCTATCGTCCCCACATTCTTCCTCACCGAAAGCCTCAGATCGATGAGCTTGCATCTATCCTTGCACCTGCCCTCAACAATGAGACCCCTTCAAACATTCTCATCTATGGTAAGACCGGAACCGGAAAGACTGCCTCAGCGAGGTATGTCGGGACGGAACTTGAGAACGCAAGTGCGCTTGCCGGGACGAAGTGCAGGGTCATCCATCTCAACTGTGAAGTGATCGACACCCAGTATCGGGTGCTCGCCCAGATCGCAAACTGTCTCGACGACATGGACCAGCACCCGAGCGACAAACCCCGGACGCTCATCCCGATGACCGGGTGGCCGACCGACCAGGTCTACATGGAGCTCAAGAACCAGCTCGAGAGCAGCGGCGGGGTTGCGGTCATCATCCTCGATGAGATCGACAAACTCGTCAAGAAGAGCGGTGACGATACCCTCTACAACCTCACCCGGATCAACTCCGACCTCAAGTTTGCGAAAGTGAGCATCATCGGCATATCAAACGATCTTCGGTTCACCGACTTCCTGGATCCCCGGGTTCTCTCCTCTCTCTCCGAGGAAGAGATCGTCTTTCCTCCCTACAACGCCCCGCAACTCTGTGACATTCTCCAGCAGAGGGCCGATATGGCATTTGTTGAAGGGGTGCTCGGCGAGACGGTCATACCGCTCTGCGCGGCGCTCGCGGCACAGGAGCACGGGGATGCGAGGAGGGCGCTTGACCTCCTCCGGGTCTCGGGAGAACTTGCAGATCGCGAGAACGCTACGAGTGTGGGTGAAAAACACGTCAGAATGGCGCAGGATAAGATCGAGACCGATAGCATGGTGGAGTGCGTCTCCACCCTCCCGACCCAGAGCAAGGCGGTCCTCTACGCGATGTTGATCCTCGAAGAGATGGGGAAGAGGATCTTCACGAGCGGTGAGGTCACGGTGGTCTACCGGGAGATCGCGCGGATCATCGATCTCGATGTCCTGACGCATCGCAGGATCACCGACCTCATATCGGAGCTCAACATGCTCGGCGTCATCAACACGAGGGTCGTCTCACGCGGCCGCTACGGCCGGACGAAAGAGATGTGGTTCGATGCGACGACGAGCAAGATCGAGGAGGTCATAACGCGTGACCCGAGGCTTGATGACCAGAGACTGAAGGAACTTGACACCAACCGACTAAAAGCAATGTTCAGGTGATACCATTGGATGAGAAGGATCTAACCCTCCTCCAGCTGCTGGAGGAGAACTGCCGCACACCGGTGAGCGATCTCGCGGTGATGGCCGAGCTGAGTGAGCAGGATACAAAAGAGCGGATCGAGAGGCTGGAGGCGGCCGGCGTCATCCGCCGCTATGCAGCGGTCGTCGACTGGGAACGGGCCGGGAGCGATGCCGTCACTGCGGTGATCGAGCTCAAGGTCTCGCCCGAGCGGGACTTCGGCTACGACCGGATCGCGGAGCGGATCGCACGGTTCCCGCAGGTCCGGTCGCTCCGGTTGATGACCGGCACCTATGACCTCCAGCTGCTGGTGACCGCCTCAAGCATGCATGAGATTGCGCGGTTCGTGGCCGAGCAGATAGCACCCCTGGACCGGATCCGGGAGACGGCGACACTCATCATCATGAAGACCTACAAGGAGAACGGTATCACATTCGCCGTGCGCGAAGAGGCCGAACGTCTCCCATACTCGTTCTGAGGTGGAATGCTTGAGAAATTTTGTCTCAGAGCGGGTCCGCGCTATCCCTCCCTCCGGGATAAGAAAGTTCTTCGATATCGCGCAGACGATGGAGGACGTCATATCCCTGGGTGTCGGTGAACCGGATTTCGTGACCCCCTGGTGCGTCTGTGAGGCATCCATCTACTCGATCGAGCAGGGATCAACCGCCTATACATCGAACAAGGGGACGCCCCGGCTCAGGGGCGCCATCAGCCATTACCTCGATAGCCGATTCGGCACTCCCTACGATCCCGAGGAGGAGATCATCGTGACGTGCGGTGTCTCGGAGGCGGCTGATATCGCCATCAGGGCTGTCGTGGACCCCGGTGATGAGGTTCTGGTCGCCGAACCCTGCTATGTCTCTTACACCCCCTGCGTCTCCCTCGCCGGCGGGACTCCGGTGACGATCCCTTGCCGTGCTGAGGATGAGTTCCGGTTGACGGCCGACGCACTCGCGGAGAGCATCACCCCGAGGACGAAGGCCCTGATAACAAATTTCCCGAACAACCCCACCGGCGGTGTGATGCAGGAGGCGGACTGGCGCGCCGTCGCCGACCTCCTGGTCGACCATGACCTCCTCCTCATCAGCGACGAGGTCTACGCTGAGCTCACCTACGA
>JAAZID010000051.1 GCA_012510295.1 Methanomicrobiales archaeon
GCGAGGTCGTGGCCCTTGACGTGCGAGAGGACGATCATGATGTCGGCATCAAGGATTCCCCCGGCGATATGGACGCTCTCAAAGTGCTTCCCGGCGACCGCAACCTCTCTCCAGTAGCCGCCTAAAAGTCCGTCTGCGACGATCACCGGGGCACCGACGACAGCGTAGTCAAACCCGTGCTCGATGGCGGTGATGGTATGCCTGACGGCGTCAGACCTGCTTCCGGCATAGAGGGTGCCGGTATCGGTTATGAACGGGTGTGCCCCGTGTTCGCGCACCTTCTCGACCACCTGTCGGGCGAATATCGGGCGGAGGTAGGTATCGCACCCCCGCTCCCCGACGTGCAGTTTGATGGCGGTAAGATCCCCGGGCCGGACCATCCTGCCAAACCCGGCCGCATCGAAGAGGCGGCGGATCTTCTGGCTCTTGCTCTCGCCGGGTCCTCTCGCCCGGAGATCTGCAAAATAGACGTCTGTCATAGCCCTGCTCTCCGGTACATCGGCCGGACATTGGCTCCCTCCACGTTCCCTGCCGCCCAGGTGTAGCGTTCGCGGACGGATGGGGGGAGGTCGCGCTCCGGTATCGATATGAACCGGAACTCCGCGTAAAACCTGGAGAGGTCTTCGACTGCATACATGTAGAGGTCGTCGTTGTGGCAGGCTACGACCAGAGCCTCCATCGCCATGCGTGCGTAGCCCCTGCCGCGATACTGTTCCGGCGTGAAGACGCCGTCGACCTCGAGGCCGTCGGGGTGCCTCCTGCACCGGGCAAGTGAGACGATCTCCCCCGCGATGAGGACTGCAAAGACCCTGTCCCGGTCGGGTTCACCGACGATACCACGGTATCCGCGCCAGACCTCGTTTGCAGCAGGAAACTCTTCCCTCCTGAGTTCACGCACATCCGGCCGATCTCCGGAGGTTCCGGCGCCGCCTCCGGAGCGAGCTGCTGACCTCATCGGTCCACCGTCTGCCGTATCCGGCGGATCGCGCCCTTGATGGACTGCTGTGTATAGGTATGTAGCGGTGTCATTCTCCCCCCGATCATCGTCCGCCCTTCCCGTATCGCGGTGAGGATGGAGGCCACGTCCGGCTCAGCCGCGACGTATGTGATCCCGAACCCGACGTAACGGGCGTTGTGGGCATCGCTCCCTGCAACACCGGGTTTTTTGTACCTCCGCGCGGCAACCGCAGCCTTCCGGTTCGCCGACCCGGTGATGTAGCGGCTGTTGAAGACCTCAACAGCATCCACGGCCCCGATGCTGGTCGCAATCTTCCTCCCGACACCGTGACGCCAGCGGTGGAAGGGGTGCGGGAGGATCAGGAGTGCCCCCCGGCTCCGGGCCAGGGCGACGGTCTCGAGGAAATCGCGCCCTGCCGGTATGGGGTCTGTGACCCCGAGGGCGAGCAGGTGACCCTGTCTCGTCGATATCTCGATGCCCGGGATCACGGTCACGGTGGTATCGCACTGGAGGGCGTAGCGGGCGCCGTCTACCGTGTCGTGATCGGTGATCGCGATGGCATCAAGACCGATCGCCTCCGCCCTGCGCAGAATCTCCTCCACACTGCTCTCCCCGTCCCTGGAGAATTTAGTATGGATGTGTAGATCGCACCGCAACATGATATCAGAATATTTGTTATCCTGGATAATAATTGAGATGTATGCGCATTCTCCTCCCGACCGGTTCGGCAACGGTCGGAATCGTGAAGGCGGCGGTCGGCCAGGTGAGCGACCGCCATACGATAGATGTAGTGATCACCGGTGAGATCGCATCGTTCCTCGCGCCCGGGGACCTCGAGCGACTGCTTCGTGGTGGCAAATACGATATGGCCCTCGTCTCCGGCATGTGCACCGCGTCATTCACTGACGTCGAACGAAAGACCGGCGTCCCGGTCTACCGGGGGCCGCGACATGCGGCAGACCTCCCGCTGGTGCTCCCGGTGCTCGATCAGATCCGCCTCTCAAAGACCGTTCCCGCCGATGAGTTCCTGGCCGGGGCACGACGTGAAGAGGCCTGTCGGCGGGTGGTCGCCCGGGAGGAGGCGGCGAGCCCTGACCTCACCATCAGGGGCGTGAAGATCGGAGGGGGGGCGCGGATGAAGGTGCTCGCCGAGATCATGGA
>JAAZID010000355.1 GCA_012510295.1 Methanomicrobiales archaeon
GCCCCCACACTCAACAAGTGCCGTAACAAGCTCGGTGATGAATTCACCGGGCGAGTTTACGCTTTCAATATCGAGGAATATACACAGTCGGCGCCTGCTTTGCAGTATTTTTACAATATTCAGCATGATCGACGTTTTGCCGAACCGCCGCGGAGCGACAAGCATGACATGATCCTTCTCGATGACGCTTAGGATGAATGCAGTCTCGCGCTCACGGTCGATAAAATCATCTCCAGTTGCAGGGCTTCCGACAGGTAACGTAATTATCACCTAACAATAACGATATATTACGTTTTTGTTATATAACAATTTTGTTTATGGCCTGGGGCACGCCCTGAGTGTTAGCCATCTCACTATACTGTCATACGTCATAACACATAATCAAGAATAACGAGCTGATCCTGAAGCAGTATCTACTTTCAGACATCCTGAGGTTCAATCGCCTCGATACAGAAGAGCCGGTTCTCCGTAGTACAGCTCCAGGGTCCAGTTCTCCCTTAAAAATGAAGGCAGGCGCTATCAACCGGCATCGTGGTCTTCATACAGGTTTTCAGGCTTTTGCGAGCGATAGCTGTAATCGCTACGAGAATCCTCGGTAAGATCTCTATCCGGCCCACGTCACACCCAGGCGCCCTGAATGAAGAATAGGGAACACATCACACAAAAAAAGAGATTGATCAGATAAACCGGGGTTTCTTCGAGAGCAGCCTCGGAGTGTAAAGCGGCCGGCAGGGCTTTCCGGCGGTCTCCATCCTCACGGCCTCGATGAGGTCAGCCTCGCTCATCGTCTCCCGGTACGGCTTCTTCTTCTCCGAGAGCTTCCTGATGGTCACCGTGAGTTGCTCGCTCTCGGCCTCCGCATCGCCGATCACCGCGACGTAGGGCACCCAGTCCACACCGGCCCCACGGATCTTTTTGTTCACGCTCTCCTCCCGATCGTCGAGGTCCGTCCGGACGCCGGCAGCATTCAGGCGCGTGCAGATCTCCTCCGCAAAGCATACATGCCGCTCCGCCACCGGCACCAGCCGGACCTGGGTCGGTGCGAGCCACGTCGGGAGCGAGGGGACGTCCTGCGTCGCTGTGTTCTCAAGCAGCGCGCATATCACCCGTTCGATCGATCCCGTCGGCGAGAAATGGAGGATCGGGGGGTGGACCTCGACCCCTTCCTGCGTGTAGTACTTGATATCGAACCGGTCCGCGCTCTCCACATCGATCTGGACCGTCGGGTTCTCAATGGGCCGGCCCTGTGCGTCGATCGCCGCGAGATCGGCCTTTGCGATCCAGTAATGCGTCCGCTCCGAAAGAACCTCGATCAACATCGGCACGCCGGACTTCGCGACGAGGCTCTTTATCCAGGGCTCATACTGCATAAAGAAGTCCCGGGTGCACCGGAAGACCCCAACGAGCGGGGTCTCGAGGTCCTCACCGCTCCTCCAGCCGATCGCGACCTGCTCCTCGAAGCTTGCAAGAGCATCGTCCACGTCCCGGCAGAGGGTGTGCATATCGGGCATCGTGAAGGCGCGGAGTCGCTTGAGGCCGATCACCTCGCCCTTCTGCTCGTGCCGGAACGAGTAGGTCGAGAGCTCGTAGAGCTTCATCGGGAGGGTGTTTGGGGATATGTGCATATCATGCATGATCGAAAACATCCCGAAACACGCAGCAAACCGGAGCATCATGTCGCGGTTGCCGCTCTTGAACCGGTACTGCCGTTCCCCGAACTTTGCGGCGTGCTCCGCGATCGCCTGGTCACCGAGGTCGTACATAACCGGGGTCTCGACCGGCATCCCGCCATACTCAAGCACCCGCTCAAGAACATAATCGGCGAGGAGGTCGCGGATCAGCTTGCCCCGGGGCATCCAGCGGTGCTGCCCGACGTCCGAGCGCGGTTCGTACTCCACGAGCTCCTTGGCCCGCATCAGGTCCACGTGGGCCGGCTCGACCCCTTCCTGCCCCGGGTACCCGAGTTCTTTCCGGATCAGGGAGGCGAAAGGCGTCTTCTCATCGACATAATCCCTGGCATCCTTTCGCTCCCCCTCAGGGGTGAAGACGAAGAACTCGCGCTCGATCTCCTTTTTCGGGGCACTCGCTCCCTCACCGGGGACGATCGTCCGGGAGAGCTCCGAGAGTGGGTGGCCCTTACAGGAGAGCGAGAAGGC
>JAAZID010000052.1 GCA_012510295.1 Methanomicrobiales archaeon
TCCGTGAGCTGCACCGTTCTGCTCCACCTGACAAATGCAGGTTCAGTGGCCTCTCCATCCCTGAAGGCATAGAAACGGTTGTTCTCGGCGCCGATGTAGAGGACGCCATTCGATACCGCAGGCGAGGAGGCAAAGAACGCGGCATGCGTGCCGGCATCCGGGGTATCGAGGGTGTATGACCAGACCTCTTCGCCGGTCCCGACATCCACCGCGTACAGGGTGCCGGTCTTCTCGTTCGTCGCGGCGTAGACGAGGCTCCCGGCAACGACCGGAGAGACGTCTATACTCGCACTCGAAAAATTCCAGAGTGGGTTCCCGGTCCCGCCGTCATAGGCGTGGAGGCCATCGGAAGACCCGGCGATGATGGTTTCACCTGCAACGACCGGCGTCGAGAATGTCCCCCCGAGGCTTGCGTTCCATATCTCATCACCCGTGCTCGCATCGAGGGCGTGGAGCCCCTCAGCCGTCGTTACATAGACCTTCCCATCGCTGACGACCGGTGTCGACTTCACGGAGGTCGGGAGAGAGACGTCCCACGTATCGGTTTGGGTGACGGTATCAATACAGAAGAGGTTGCTCTCGTTTCCTGCGACGAAAACCTTCCCATCTGCGGCCGCAGGAGAGGTGAAGTTACCGACAGTTCCACCAGTGGGGAAAGACCATGATTCGATGCCTTCAGGTGTGAAGGCATGCAACACACCGTCCGAGGCGGAAAGAGCGTAGATCACCCCATCGTAGACGAGCGGCGAGGATGAGAGCCCGAAGATGCTGGTCATATCGATCCGGGCACTCTCCCAGAGTGTCTCCCCCGTCTCCTCATCGATGCAGTAGAGCCGTCCGTCAGTCCCGCCGAGATAGACCTGACCATCGGCAATGGCGACGCCCGATACCGACCCGACACCAGGACCGCCGAGTTCGTTCGTCCAGATCTCCGCCCCGGTGGTGGCGTCGCAGCAAACAAGCCCCATCGGATTCACGTCAGCAAAATTCATATCCGTCCAGGTCGGGACGAAGACCTTTCCGTTATGCACCGCCGGTGATCCGTCGGCCCATTCACCGGTCTCCGCCACCCAGAAGATGGTGTCCGTCTGCGGCCCATCTCCCGGGACGTAGCCGGTCCGTTGTTCATCGTAGTGAAACATCGGGTATGATGCGCTCACCACCCCGACAAGCAGGAGTGTGAGCATGATGACCCCAACAGAAATTAATGGCAGTCTTGATCTCATGTATACAAATAGATCTTATTTAAGTTAATAAAACTTTACAAATTAGTTTTTAATTAACTCAGATTTACTCGTTATGATAGGAAAATATTCCAGAATAGCAACGCTCCCCTGCTGACGGTTCCAGGGTTATTCCGGTTCAATTGAGGCCGGCTAAGTCATGCGATCCTCAAATTCCCCGGGCCCGGACGGTATTCTGCTGATCCAGTTCACCCGGGGGCGCACGCGCACCCCCACCGGTGAAACCATCAACCGCACCTGCAATATTCCGGGAAAGAACGCATGGATCTTGCAGTACCCTCCTTTGCAAGCGAGAGGGAGGGCACCACAACCTATAATATACCCGATGCCCCCCCATGGCCTGGGGTCAGAACCATGATCACTACGAAGTATGCAGACCTGGCACCCGAGCAGGTGAAACAGGTACAGCACTGTGAAGAGGAGCTCGGTGTAACGATTGTAGCGTATGCAAAGCCGGCATATGCGGAGCTGAGTAAGGAGAACCTCAATAAGATCCAGGATCTTGAGAAGAGCCTCGGCCTCTCGCTCGTGGCCTACAGGGTCTGATCGAGACCTCTCCCGACACTTTTTTCCGGCTTCCTGAACCCCGGCGCTCAACCCGCCGCCCTGAGGATCCTCAGAACCTCCTCGACCCGCTCCACCCTGACCGCCCCCCGATCAAGCAGCCTCCGGATGATCGCGCCGGCCTCCCCCCCGGTATGGTCCTGGAACGCCCGGCTCCCCCCGCCACAGAGGAATATGATTGGCTTATCCCGGTAGTCCTCCAGTATCCTTATATTCTCTATGTTTCCCGGCCCGATGGGCATAGCAGTGACGATGACTGTGTGCGCAGAATCGATATGCTGCTGGAGGCTATCGCGGGCGCCGGAAGAGATCGCGGCAAACGGCGCCTCGCTTATGCAGGGGATACCGAGCTCCGTCACGGTTGCGTAGTCGGTATCCATGAGGTTGAGCACGCCGGCGCTCACCCGGAACCCTTCACGGTGGAGGGCGTAGAGGAGGTCGGACCCCGTGCCGCCACCGCAGATGACGTGCACGCCCCCCTGCGATTGATGGCCCGGGGTATTATGCTCGTACACCGGGAGGATGTAGGGCTTCCCTGTCAGGGGATGGGTCTTTACCAGGACATCGATCCCGTACACCGCATGGATCGTCTCCCGGGTCAACACGTCCGCGGGTTCACCGACGGCAAACACCTTACTCTCCTTTAACATGATCAGGCGGTCACAGTAGTAGGCTGCCAGGTTCAGGTCATGAAAGACGCTGACCACGGTGACCGCATCGGTGAGATCCTTTATGATATTCAATATCTCAATTCGGTGGCTGATATCCAGGTTCGATGTCGCCTCATCGAGGAGCAGGATCTTCGGTTCCTGCGCGAGCGCCCGTGCAATGAGAACCCGCTGCCTCTCACCGCCGCTGATCTCGTTGACCGATGAGTCGGCGAGGTGCGTGACGTTTGCAAGGCGCATGGCGTTGTCACCGATCTCCAGGTCGCGGGCGGTCCCGGAGGAGAGCCTCCCGATGTAGGGGTGCCTTCCCATCATGACGATATCGCGCACGGAATAATCGAAGCTGATCGATGTCCCCTGCGGCACGACAGCTATCTGCTGAGCCATCTCCCGGAAACTGAGAGAATCGAGGTTCCGGTCATTGAGACGGATCTCCCCACCCTCAGGGGCGACCACCCGGCTCATCGCCTTGATGAGCGTCGTCTTCCCGGCCCCGTTCGGCCCGATGATACCGAGGATCTCGCCTCTCTCTGCATTCAGCGATATCGCTTCGAGAACCTTCTTTGCGCCATAAGAGACGTCAATACCGATGACTTCGACTGGCTTCATGCTTTCATCCGGCTCCGCAGGAGGTATATGAAGAACGGTGCGCCAAAGCAGGCGGTGATGATCCCGACCGGCATATCGCCGGCAAACGTCCTCGCGAGCGTATCAGACCAGAGGAGGAGGATCCCTCCCGCAAGCGCCGCTGCGGGGAGGAGGATACGGTGGTCGGGCCCGACGATCAGGCGCATCACGTGCGGGGTGATCAGGCCGATGAACCCGATCGCTCCTGCGA
>JAAZID010000451.1 GCA_012510295.1 Methanomicrobiales archaeon
AAAGGTGCTGAACTTCGTCGTCCACCCGGTGACGGTGTGCGCTGCTTCATCAATGGTCTGGTTCGCAAGGGGTTCCCAGGCGTTCAGGGCTGTATCATAGCGATAGAGATGGGTGATTTTTCCCTCTCCAAAGAGGAGCTCCCATTCTTCAGCCGTGAAGGTGATAGTCACCGGGATTGCCGGATTGAACGTCGCACCTTCCGGTTCAAGGACGAATACCTTATCTCCCGCGGCGATCATCGTACCTGCCGGCGCCTCGGGGACGGCATCGATCGGAGCAAAGCTGATGGAGAGGTTTGCAATCGGCTGACCGTTCACCAGAGCAACCGTTTCCCTGGAGATGGTCACATTGGCGCTCCCCTCATAGGTTACGGTGATGGTCTCGTTTACTTCTCCCGTCTCCGGGTCGATCTTTTCAGAGACATCCTCCGTCTTCTTCACCGGGTCAACTGCTATGTAGTCTTCCCAGACCAGTGTGTCGGAGCCGGCTATGTTTGTTACCGTGAGAGAGACAGTGAAGAGGTTCCTTCCGGGTTTTTTGACCTCAAACTTGTGGGTCGGGTTCTGCTCACTTGAGGTTGCACCGTCACCAAACTTCCATAACCATGATGTCGCATCGGTCGAGTGATCGGTGAACTGGACGGTGAGGGGCGTTGTCCCGTACGCGGGTGTCCCGGTGAAGTTTGCTACCGGTGCTGGTGGGATGGTAACCAGATCAGCGATCAGTATCACGCCGGTTGCCTGAATCGAGTCGCCGGATGCCCCGGAACGAACACTCCGTATGCCGGCTTCGTTCTTTCCATCTACCAGTGCATCTGTTACGCTGTAGACAGAGAAACCAACCTGTGGATCGGTGTTCTTCTCATATGCCTCCCAGAAGCCGGGGTACTCCTTCCCGTTGAAGAGGAAGGCGCTCTTCCCTTCGGTCGGGCGGCCGTTGACGATGGCCACCGCGGTTGCATCGCTCATCAGTTCGGGATATAACCCGGCGAATGGTGCGTATGCGGTTGCTTCTTCGTCATCTGTGCAGTAGCCCGGGTGTGACTGGAGCAGATCGTACCCGTTGTTCACCAGGATCGTCTTCTCGGTCTCCTGAGCATGCTCGTAGACGATGATCAGGTAAGCTCCGTAGATCGCGTAGTCGGCACCGCCCTCGGGGGCGATGCGTAGCGTGTTGACGGACGGATCGATATGGCCGGTCACGTCATAGACGAGAAGCCCGCCGGGGTAGTCGTACCCGCCATACCCTTTCCTGTCGGTGTAGGTCTCTGACGGCGAGACGGTCACGTCGTTGAAGGTCACCTGCGGAGCAGGTTCCGTCGCCATCTTGTTCCAGGTGTATCCCTGGTGGAGGGTGGCTGACCGGATTGTTGCGCCTGCCGGCACGGTGAGATCTTCTGCCGTCCACATGACCGTCTTCTCGGTCCAGCCGTTGCCGGCGTATGCGGCATCGCCAGTCGAGTAGACAGCGTTAATGCGGCCGGTCCGGGTCACGGAGGTCAGGAGGTCATCCCCGCCTGTCCAGCGTTTGCTCTTGTAGCCGTTGTAGTAGACGGTAGCTGTCTCTCTGTACTCCTGGATCACTGTGCCGTTGTCAAGCGTGGCGATGACCCCGACATCGCCTGTGGCATCTGGCGTATACCCGGTGAAGTTCACGAGGGCACACTCAAACGCCGGGATCTCCGGGATGGAGATGGATCTGTCGTAGGTTCCGATACTGAGCCTGACATCCAGGTTCTCTGCCGGTAGGCTGAAGTTGTTGCTCACGTTCACCTGGATGGTGTTTGGCTCGCACGCGAAGATCTCTCGGTGGCCTGCGTTCGCATCCGGGTTGTAGGCCACCGAGGTGATCTCGGGCGGGATCGGTTCCCAGATGATCGAGAGGTTAACGACTGTCGGTCCCCCTCCCTCCCTGAAGACTGCTGTTTCGCCTGTATCGATACCAAAGACATAGAAACTGACAATTGCCCCATCGGGGATATCAGTCCCCTGTACAAGGAGGGGAAGGGCGCCTCCCTTGCCGTAACTCCCCCCTACTGATGCCACGGGGTTTTGCTCCCCGGGGATGAGGGTGCCTTCGCTGACCTTGGCCGAGACGGGTGTCCCGTCCGGTGCAGATACCCCGTTCACCTCGACGTCTCCACAGAATGCGTGGGGAAGGACGGGGAAGGCCATTGCAGCGGGAGCTGCCGCGGAGACGGCCAGAACCAGCAAGGCTGCGATGACAAATGGTGATAATCTCATCTATTCACACTCCCTTGAAATAAAATGGGGCGGAAAGGCCGCCCGTTTCAGGCGGCGAGGTGGAGATCGTAGCCCCATTCACCAGGGAGTACACCGAAGTCCTTGCCTCCGTTCATGTAGATCCAGTAGCCGTCCTCCGGGCTCAGATAGCACCATCCCAGCTCCTCCCAGTCATCATCTGTCAGGGTCGGGAGGTAAAGATCCCAGGTCTCTCTGTTGAGTGCACCCTGGCTGACGAGCGTCGTGATACCCGTTCCCTCCACCTGTCCGACCTGGATGAACCGGAGCGGTGAGAGGAGTGCGTTGGCATCATCGTAGGTTCCGACACTGATCAGGTTCCAGCCCGCGTAGAGCGTTTTTGTGCTGATCGGCTGGAAGTCGGCGAAGGTTGCTGCAAACCAGCCGGGTCCGGTGCTCTTGACATAGAGCGCCTCGACGGGTCTGACGTCGCTCACGGTCGCTGTGGAGAAAGTGCCGGTTGCTGCATCGTACTTGTATACGAGATCAGCGTTCACAAACTCCGAAGCGGTGGAGTCGATCCACTGGCCTGTGGAGACAAGCGTCCAGCCGTCGTTCAGAGGTTGGATCTGGTCGAAGGTCTTTGTGACCTTGTTCTCGACAGGGTGCTTCTCGAAGTCGGCGAGTTCACCTCTCTCATCATCGGAGTAGATGCAGCCATTGCGATACGAGATGGCAAACTCATCGCCCGGTTCGATCATCTGCGGCCACAGTTGGTGGTAGTATTCGTTATCGACCTCGAGTACAAGTGTCCTGCCTTCGTTCTCAAGCCAGGCATTCTTGAACCCT
>JAAZID010000356.1 GCA_012510295.1 Methanomicrobiales archaeon
GGAAAACAGGCCGGGATTAGCGTTTTGTAAGAGCGGGAGAGGAGCGCACGATCGGCGCCGGGTATACTCCCTGAGAACTGCACCCGGTCCACCGCAAACCAGCCGGCATACGCTTTCAACATCGCAAAGAACGCTTCTCGATGAGGCCTGATCCGGGGGCGCAAACCACCCATCCCCGGACGGGAGAGGGCTGTATTTTGCCGGTTCCAGGGCAGGGTTTTCGGGCACGGATCCGGAGATCGGGTTGGGAGATCTTCTCTACCGGCATCCGGAGGCGGATCAAAAGAGATAAGACCCTGCTATACCGTATCTGAAGCTCACACACTACTTGATTGCAGCGAGAACACAGGAGAGAGATGCAAGACGATGATTGAGAATACTTCGGATGAGAACAGCAGGTACTGGAGGGAGTACTGGGAATGGGCGGCACAACAGAGGAGAAAAGACAGAGGTCCGATGCAGTCAGGGTTCTGGGACAGGATGGCAGGCAGGTATTCGGAGAAGGATCCTGCCGACCGGGAGGAACCCCGGCTGGATGCAGCGTTCGACCTGATCGAGTCTACCGGCCTCGGCCTGGCGGGCGCCGAGGTGCTCGATATCGGTGCGGGGACAGGTTCTCTCGCCATCCCCCTTGCCCGGAGGGGGGCAAGAGTGACAGCCGTTGATTTCTCTGCAGGGATGCTGAAGCAACTCGAAGAGCGCGCAGCCCGGGAGGGGGTCTCCATCGCCCGGACTATCCATGCCTCATGGGACGAGATCGATCTTGACGCAGAGGGGCTTCGGGGGCAGTTCAATCTCGTGATCGCATCCATGACGCCGGCGGTCAGGTGTCCCGTGACATTCAGTCTCATGCAGGAAGCGGCAAAGGAGCTATGTTACTACAAGGGGTGGGTAAACCGGGAGTGGGATCCTGCATTTTACGAGCTCTACAGGCTCCTCTTCGATGAAGAGTTTCCGGTGAACTCGCATGGACTCTCCTTCCCCCTGGTAGATCTCTACCTGAAGGGGTACCGACCAACCATCAGGATCGAGCAGGAAGAGTGGAGATCTGAGGAGACTGTTGATGATATGGTGGAGAGGGTCTCGGGTTTCTTCAGTTCGACAAAGGATATCGATGAAGCGATGAAGGACCGCATGAGAGAGTATCTCCGCGAGCGTGCGAGAGGCGGGAAGTACCTCTCGAAGACAGTAGCCACCACAGGGATGATGATCTGGGATGTGAGGGCGAGGTGCGGTAACTTCTAGGCCATATCGTGTCACCGCGATGCCCATCGTGAGATGGGGCGCCGGGATGCGGGAGGGCGTGATGGCGGGTAGCAGCCTGGATCCGAGGTGTGTGACGCCAGAGACGAACCCGGTTCTCAATCATGGGCACCGTTCGGAGGAGAGCGCCCTCCCCGGCGCTCAATGGCATCCGCCGCCTGGACCTGTGCCGCGCTCGATCTGATCCGGGAGCCTGGTGCCCATCGTACAGACTACCCCAGCCCCCCGGCAGACCTGCGCGATTCACCGCCCCTCCACCTCCGGTGTTATGTGACGCCTTCTGCTGTCACCCCATGTACGCGCACTGCCCCATCCGCGGTGAGTTGACGACCGGAAGCGACATCTCCTCATCGCACTCGTGCTCCTCGAAGCAGGCGTCACAGAAGAAGGGTTCCTCTACATCATTTTCGTAGAGACATTCGAGGCAGATCTGGGTCGCCGGCTCTCCACAGACAGAGCAGAGGATCTCGGGCGGATCATTCTGGGCGACGATCTCCACATTTTTATCCCCTTTCGGGTTGAACGGGACGAGATCGATCACCTTGAAGGTGAGGTACGTGGAGTCACCGTAGTCGTAGATATACTCACCCTCAAGACCCACCGAGAAGAGTTTTCCAAGGCGGGTTTTCATGCTCTTCCCGCCCAGCTCATCGTCGGGGAAGGATGTGTAATCTTCACCGTATATCGTGAAGGCAGAGAGGTGTCCGCAGCATTCAAGCCAGATATACCTGAGAATAGAATCTATAGCCTCCAGCGTGGTGTTCTTCTTTACAAGAAGGATGATCCAGTACTGGGGCATGCCCTTTCCCTGAAACATGATGAGCCATGACTCAGTATCCGGGGCAGGCCCCCGCTCCTGCGTAAGCTGCCGGATGACCTCGTTTTTTGCTTTCCGCTTCGTGGTTGCGATATTCCCTATGTGGGTGTGCCCGGGATAAGTGCGTTGTGCCATGATAAGCATATATGATATTGTGTAAAAGTTTTTCCCCCTCTCAGGTCAAGTATCCTCAGGAGAGGGAGTCATGGCCGCCCCGCCAGGGTGGTGGGCAAAACCACCCTCTATGCATCCCGGATCACGGGGCTGGTGTAGCCTCCATAATGCCGGGCCCGGGGGGATTTTTCAGCCGATGGAGAAGTCCACGTGGGATAGGAGAGCAGTAGTTTGGCAGCGATAGAGACAACCGGACTGACAAAACGCTTTGAGAGCCTCGTCGCGGTCGATCATATCGATCTCACGGTCGACCGCGAGATCTTCGGCCTCCTCGGGCCGAACGGTTCGGGGAAGACGACGACCGTGAAGATGCTCACGACGCTCCTTACCCCGACGGAGGGAGATGCAGCGATCTGCGGCTACTCGGTGACGAAAGATCCGCTCGCGGTACGGGAGCAGATCAGTTACGTCCCGCAGGATATGGCGGTCGACCCGAAACTCACCGGCCGGGAGAACGTCATATTCTTTGCAAAGGTCTACGGCGTCCCTCGCCCCCGGGAGGTCGCTGATGAGGCGCTTGCGATGCTCGATCTCGCGCCCCGGGCGGACGACCTCGTGCGGACCTACTCGGGCGGTATGCGCAGGAGGCTGGAACTCGCGCAGGCGCTCGTCCACGACCCGGCGGTGCTCTTCCTCGATGAACCGACGATCGGGCTTGATGTGGCCGGCAGGAAAAAGATCTGGGAGCATATCATCGCCCTGAAAGATCAGGGGATGACGGTCTTTGTCACGACGCACTACATGGATGAGGCGGACCACGCCTGCGACCGGATCGGGATCATCGACCAC
>JAAZID010000357.1 GCA_012510295.1 Methanomicrobiales archaeon
CACGGTTCCGGGTTTACGGTACTCGACGTAGAAGACCTCTGATCTCGGATCGGTCATGGACCCATCGAAGTTGTGGAGCCGGGAGGCCATCGTCAGGTAGTACTGTTGCGTGTAGAACGGCACCGCCTGGTAACTCGTTGAGCCTGCGCTCTCGGGGAGGAGGAAGTGCGGCTGGAATGGTGTCGCCTGCGCTTCCTGGTCTGCCCACGTCGCCGGCGCGTGGAACTTCCCGGTAACGATCTGGTAGTCGGTTACGACGTAGCGTGTGCCTATGTTATCGAGGATCTGGTTTGCCTCCGCTTCGGAGGTTGAGGTGAGGTAGACCGCAGAGCCGTTCGGACCGGCTACTCCGTGCTGGAAGGGGTTGTTGTTCGGGATCCGTTTTGATATGAATGTGATCCAGTGGCCGTAGTCCCACCAGGACATGACACCATAGGACTCCTCGGGGTAGGTGAAGGTCTCTTTGTCATAGATGGCGTAGTAGTCGACGCCGGGGTCAGGGGTGTTTTCGCCCATCCACTCAAGGGCCTCCATCCACTGTGAGTCGATGCCACCGTATTGTACGGTCTGCGCCATCCCGAGGGTCGTCGCGAAGCAGGAACCCCCAAAGAAGAGCGTGACGGCGACGACTGCAACAAACGCCCCTGCCTTGAAGGGGTCAGGCCGGTCTTTCGAAGAGATTTTTGGCTTCCCGACGTCCCGGGTTCTCGCTCCTTTCTTCCCTTTCTTTGCCTTTTCCTGTTTCTCCCCTGCATCCCGATCAGGGACACGGCTGCCGCTTTCCGGCCGGAGGAAGCGCGCGGCATCTTTCCATGTCGCATTGATGACCGCCCCGGCAAAGACTGCGGCGAGGAGCGCGATGTTTGCGGCGAGGTAGTACTCGTAGCGGAGGTGCGCAGCTGTCGATGCAAGGATTACCCCTGTCCAGATGAGGATAAATACGTGAGCCGGGTTAATCCTCTCGCGACACCACCAGATCAGCGTGGCTGCTCCGCCCGCTGCAAGCACAAGTCCCCAGTGGAACGTCGCCCAGGCCGCCTCAAGCGACCAGGCCCGCGCCTCCTGGACGGTCGTGGTGACCGGTTGCTCGCCGAAGAACGCGATAAGGCTTGATATAAGGAGGTTGTAGATATCAGGCAGGGCGACGTAGAGCACCGCGACGGCTATGGCCAGGAGAGCCACGAGCACGGTCGGGAAGTAGTACTTCGGGCGTTCCTTCAGGAAGGTCGAAAGCCCGTAGAGAGCGAGCGTCCCGGCGATGAGAGCGCCGCAGGCGATGACGTGCCCGAAGGTGTACATGGAGAGGCTAAGTCCAGGGTGCGGGAAGCCGATTGCTACCGTCCCGAGGATCACGACGGCGAACGTAACGACATTTACGAGGACAAGGTAGTCACTCGATTGGCCCTTGAAGGAGTCCAGGAGAACCTGGACCAGGGTGAAGGCCGCGACGATGAGCGCGAAGAGGATCATCGTCGGCATATTGAGGTAGCCGAGGAGGTAGGCTATCCCGGCGAGGGCCGAGAGTATCACCGGAATTTTGAGGGTCTCAAAGCTCTTCGTGGAGAGTGGGTGACCCCGCGCGGCGAGGAGTGCTGCGACGTATGCGAGGACAAATATCGTCGAGAAGAGTGTCTCGGTGATATGGTGGTCGACGAAGGAGAAGATTGAGCGGTAGGCATAGGTTCCGGATATGACTGCTATCAGGCCGGCCGCTATGAGGCCGGTCTTCCAATCGGCGATCTTTCTTCCGAGCATGTAGGTGACCGGCACCATCGCTGCGCCCATAAGCGGTGGAACCCAGGACGCCACCACCATAATCTCGGGGCGTGTCACCGCTCCGGCGAGGATACAGAGCGCCGATATGATCTGGATGAAGAGCGGTCCCCAGTAGACGACGTCGCCGGTCGGGTAGAGCGTCATGGCATCGAACCAGGCGTAGCCGGGGAAGTTCGCTACAGTCTGCTCGACCTGGCGAAGGTTATACCAGGGGTCGTTACCGAGGAGGTTGACGCCTTCGGGCGTCACCATGTCAACCGCCGGAACGTAGCCCCGCATCCAGATCACGAGCAGGGTGAACAGAACAACAAAACCTATGACGATATATGGTCGGTACTTACTGAGATCCACGTGAGCCATCAGACCCTCCTTGTTATGGAACTGTTTCCCCTTGAACCTAATAATCTTGGTGTATTCGAAAGAGAGGGGATTCGGAGAGTTATCAAGAGTTTTTTGCCACTCGCCAAAAGATCTCTTCAAATGCCTCTGCTTTCTTCTTCCAGCTGTGCTCCTCCATCCCGGCTGTGCAATCTCTCGGAGCACAGGCCAGCTCATCGATCCTCGTCAGGAACTCCTCCCTGTCCCGATAGACGGCTATGTGGTCTCCACCCATCCGGAGCATATCGGGTATGGGGGTTGAGAGGATCGGCTTTCCGCAGGCCGAGTACTCAAAGTACTTGTTCGGGAGGGCGATATCGACCCATTGGGGCGGAGAGAGTGGTATGAGACAAATGTCCATCGGGGCGATGTAGCCGGCGAGGTCGCGGTAGTCGACCGTTCCGGTGAAGTGTACCCGCTGGCTTATACCGAGATCGTTTGCAAGGGCGCGGAGCTCGTCCCGGTAGCCGGTGAAGAGTGAGCCCCCGACGATCAGGAGTTCTGCATTCTCGTGTTGCTTGAGAACCTCAGGAAACGCCTGGATCACCTCATCGAGGGCGTACCACCGCTCGATCGCCCCCGCAAACCCGAGCACGAGCGCATCCGGAGCGATCCCGAGGATTGAACGCATCTCTGCGCCGTCCATGGGGCGGAAGAGATCGGTGTTGACGCCGTTTGTGATCAGCTCCGCCTCGTAACCGTAGCCCAGGAGTTTCTCGACGAGACCGGGCGAAACGGTCGTGATGACGTCACTGTGGTCGAGATTGTAGCGGGTTATTGCGAGGACGCCCTCCCGGATCAGCCACTGTACACCCCGGTTCTTGTAGTAGGCAGCGGCGGAATCCGGGAACCAGTCTTTGAGGTCGAAGACCACCGGCACACCGGACTTCTTTGCCGCACGGACCATCGCTGTCCCGGCGAGGACGTGGGCGCCGACGACGACGTCGATGTCATGATCGCGGATGATTCTACTGATGACCCGGTAGTGACAGGGCGCGTTTAAGGTGTAATGGAGGAAGGGGCTCTCGACCGCGAATCGCGTCGCCTCGTGGACGTGGAGGAGGGTTTCGCGCTCCTCTCCCCGGCTAACGTGAAAGTGGGGGACGTGGACCTCATGCCGCGTCGCGAGCTCCTCGAATA
>JAAZID010000007.1 GCA_012510295.1 Methanomicrobiales archaeon
GAGTAGTACCCGGTCTTCTCGACGACGATCCCGCTCTTCCGGAGATACTTTGTGACGATGCCCGCCGGTATCCCCCGATCCTCCATACCCCCGCCCGGCCGTATCCCGGGTGTGAGTATGGTCACCTTGATGGGGTCGAGCATGGCGTAGCCCTCTTCGATGCCGTTAAACCCGTGCCAGGGGTCACCCGGGTCGAGGAGCCAGCAACCGGCGTGGTTTCGGAGGATGAGGTCATCCGCCTCCCCGAGCGGCGTCTCTGTCCCCTGGACCACGATGCAGTCCGGCTGCCATACGGTGAACCACCAGTGGTTCTCCCCCGGGAGGAGGCTTGCCCGGATCTCTTCTGCCACCATCACCATCTTCTTCCGAAACACTATCGCTTCCTCTATCGCCTCCTCGATGAGGAACTTCCCCGAGTGTCCGGCCATCATCCTGGCCGCGACATCGAGGGAGGCGATGATCATGTACTGGGGGGAGGTGGAGGTGAACATCATGAACGCCTCATTGAACCGGGAGTGATCGATCGGTCCTTTGCCCTGCCGGATGTGGAGCATCGATCCTTGCGAGAAGGCAGCGAGAACCTTATGGGTCGACTGGGTAGCAAAGATCGTCGGGCCGATCACATCCCGCGTGTGCATACCGAACCGCCCTGCGTAGAGGGGGTGGAACCTGGCGTAGGCGGACCACGCCTCGTCGAAGTGGAGGTACGGAACGGAGTCTCGCAACTCGTTCTCGATCCCCTCAACGCTGTAGCAGATCCCGTCATACGTGGAGTTCGTGATCACGGCCAGGCGGACCGCCCGCTCTGCGGGGTCGTCTATGAGCGGGCAGGCCCGGATCTTCTCCCTGATGACTTCGGGGCAGAACTCACTGCTGTGGATGGGACCGATGATCCCGTACTCGTTTCTCGCCGGGGTGAGATAGATCGGGATGGCGCCGGTCAGGATGATCGCGTGCATAATGGATTTGTGGCAGTTACGGTCGACGAGGACGGCGTCGCCTGGGGTGACGGTGCCGAGCCAGACGATCTTGTTTGCGGCTGATGTGCCGCCGGTGACGAAGTATGTCTGGTCCGCCCCGAAGATCTCTGCGGCCTTGCGCTCCGCTTCATCGACGACGCCGGAGTGTTTCAGGAGTGACCCGAGCTCTGGCACCGAGACCGAGAGGTCAGCCCGGAGGGTGTTTTCGCCGAAGAAGTTATAGAAGATCCGGCCTGCCGCGCTCTTGAGGAACGCAACGCCCCCCATATGCCCGGGCGTGTGCCAGGAGTATCTGTACTCCTCGACGTAATCCATCAACCCCTGGAAGAACGGCGGGAGGACGCCGGCAAGGTAGCTCTTTGCCGCACGTTTGATGTGGCCGGCGATGAACGCCGGCGTATCCTCGAGTTTCCATATGTAGCCGTCGATCCTGGATATGACGCCGAGGGGTATGGCAGAGATCGCCAGTTTCTCAGTGTTTAAGAAGATCGGGACCTTCGGGTTACGCTCCCTGATGAGAGTGATGACATCTGCGGCGGTGAGCATACCATCCGCGGCCTCGGGGGTGAGCTCCCAGTCGATGATGATGCAACTCGTATGCGGGTGCGAGAGGAAAGCGTGAACCCCGTCGCGGGCAGTCAGGGCTTCTATGACGGGGAAATCCTCAGATTTCAGTTCTCGTACGATCTCGCGAGACGCCCGCCCCTCCGCCGTATCCGAGTGCAGCTCGTCGTCGATGATGAGGATGGGAAACTCTTCCAGGTAATCCATGCGGTCACACTCCTGGATGATACTCTTTTGGGGGAAGCTTTAGAATGTTTTGTTCTCTTCTGCGTACCTGAAAGGAAAGCGACCCGATCCTGTAGCCTCGCTGGCACCTGCGGATGAGATCACCGCTTTTTCTGGCCTCAACCGGGCTTTCGATCCCGCTTTCGGCCTCGCCCTCATCGGGAGGCGGCCCCGGCAATAGGAGTTACGGGATTCAGGGGATCTACCGGGTCGATGACCTTTATATACGGAAACGGCAACTTACCTTCTATGACAGGCAAGGACTCAAATCCACTGGTGCTCAGTCTGGGGTTCGACGTCCACTACCCCGGCCGGCTCAATTCCGGATTTCGGCCTGAGATGGCAAAGGGAAAGAGAAACCTGAAAGATATTTACTTTAGTCCGGATACAAAAGAGGAT
Source organism: Methanomicrobiales archaeon (assembly GCA_012510295.1). Classification (GTDB taxonomy): domain Archaea; phylum Halobacteriota; class Methanomicrobia; order Methanomicrobiales; family Methanoculleaceae; genus Methanoculleus. The sequence continues at coordinate 2,169 of JAAZID010000007.1, forward strand.
CTTGGACAGGCCATCGACCGCTCCTACCGGCCTGCGACAGAGATCCTCCTCGATCTCCTGGATGAGGGATTTAAGTGTGCCTTTTGCATCTCCGGTGTGGTGCTGGAACACCTGGAAGAGTGGTATCCCGATATGCTTGAACTCTTAGCCCGTGCTGCAACCCACGAGAACGCTGAAGTCCTCGCGCAGACCTACTACCACAGCGTCGCCGGTCTGTTCACCGATCCACAGGAGTTTGTGGACGAGCTCCTCATGCATAGGGATCTCATGAAAGAGCAGTTTGCGGTCGTGCCGACGACGTTTGTGCATACCGACTACGCCATCACCCCGGCCACCGCTGAAGCTCTCATCGAGTCCGGGATCCGGGCGGCCATCATCGAGGGGGCTGCTACGGAGCGGGATCCGAATCACACATATACCTTCCATAATCTTCCGGTCCTCGTCACCCACTGCGACCTTGCCGATGATATTGCAGTGCGGTTCCCCCGGCGGGAGTGGGACAGGTGGCCGCTCATGGCTGACCGCTACGCTGAATGGATATCGGTATCCCCCGGCGAATGCATCACGCTCTTCTTCGACTACCGGATCTTCGGGGATATCTTCGGACAGGAGACTGGTATCCTTGAGTTCTTGCGTGCACTCCCATCCGCCCTCGCCAGCGTGGGGATCGAGGCTGTGCATCCCTCAGATACTGCCCGGATCCCTCCACATGACGATATAAGTGAGATCACCGGGCAGACCGGCCCTGGCAGCTCACAGGGCCCGCAGAGAACCATACTGCAAAACACTGCGATCGAGGCGCTCGAAGC
>JAAZID010000358.1 GCA_012510295.1 Methanomicrobiales archaeon
CCAGAGGAACGGCGGGTAGGCCGGCTCAGTCGATATGATCCCGTGAGCCCCTGACGCCGAGACACCACCGACATAGACCTCTTTCTGTTCGGATGCAGGGATGTCGCCCGTCCGGCGCTCAAGGTCGGCCATCGTATCCTCGATGTAGGCGATCACCTCTTCGGCGCGGTCCTGCCTCCCGGCGACCTCGCCCATCACGCGGAGACCGGTGTACATATCGGCCTTCTCGGCATCGTTCCGGAGCGATCCATAGGAGAAGGCTACGACCGGGATGCCGGTCTTTGCCTGAAGTTTCTCGGCCTCGGCGGCATTCGCCTCATAGGATGATCCGGCCATATAGGTCTTTAAGATGACGTCGGGACCGAGTGCGATGATCTTCTCGGGGTCGTCTTTCCCTCTGAATTCGCCGATCAGCGGGAGGTTCTTGAACTTTGCCCCGTGGGCGAGGGCGTAGGGGCGCCCCTCGATCTCTCTCTCTTTCTTCTCGATGTCATCGACACCGATAACGAGATCCTGACCCTGCAGGTAGACAAGGTAGCGGAGACATCCTGAACCTGAGCAGACGACGCTCTCAGGGGATACAGGGACGGTAACCGTCCGGCCGAGTCCATCGGTGACTGCGGTCGTCTGCCCGTCCTGTGCGGGGGGCGATGTAGATTCGGTGCCGGTGCATCCGGCGGCGAGCACAAGCACAACGAGGGCTGCAAGCAGCGCGGCCGTGAATGATCCAGATAGTCGAGGTAATACCATACAAACCTCAAATAACGTAGCATAAATTATTATACCTGTCGAAAAAGCGCTGATTGAATGTGATGGAATTATATTTCGTATCGCGTATGCAGGTGCCAGGGTTATTTCTCGTGTAACGGGCCCCGGGATCTGGATACCCTTATCTTCCGGATCATCAAGATCAATTCCTGAAGAGAGATGCCGGCCACGCGAACCCCGCACGGCTGTTCTTCCAGGAGAGGTATGGATATGTCAGAGAGGATGTTAACCGAACCAGAGGGCTACGACCTGCTGGACTCATATGGTATACCGGTGCCCCCCCACAGGGTGGTCACGAGCGCCGGCGACGCACGGGCGGCCGCCGAACAGATAGGCTACCCCGTTGTCATGAAGGTCGTCTCCCCGGATGTCGTCCATAAGAGCGATGTCGGCGGCGTCGTCATCGGTATCGAGGGCCCCGATGACGCCGAGGGTGCATACCGCACGATCATGCAGAACGCTGCCACCCGTGCCCCCGATGCAGAGATCACCGGCGTCATCGTTGAGAGACATATGCCGGCCGGGCTTGAGGTCTTGATCGGCGGGAAGACCGATCCATCGTTTGGCAAGGTGATCACGTTCGGCCTCGGGGGAAAGCTCGTCGAACTCCTGCAGGATGTCGCCATCCGGGTGCTCCCCATAACTGAGGACGACATCCGGGCGATGATCCGGGAGATCGAGGGTTACCGGCTCATCGGGGGATACCGTGGAGAACTCCCGAGGGATGAGGAGGCGCTCGTCCGGATCATAGCGGAGATGGCGCGCCTGTTCGCCGGAGATCCGGCGATCCGGGAGTTTGACATAAACCCGGTCATCCTCTACGAAGAAGGCGCCAGTGTCGTCGATGCACGGATCATCGTCAGTGATGCCCCCGCTCCCGGGGTTGCCGGCCCGGGCATCGAGGCACCGGCGGAGATATTCTACCCGGACTCGATCGCCGTCATCGGGGCATCCGCAAACCCCGGCAAGGTGGGCTACTCGATCCTCCGAAACCTCCTCTCCTTCCCCGGCGCCCTCTACCCGGTCAACCCGACCCGAAAAGATCTCTTCGGCCTTGAGACCTACCCTTCGGTCACGGATATACCCGGCCCGGTCGACTGGGCGATCATCGCCGTGCCGGCCCGCCTCGTCCCGAATGTGATGGAGGAGTGCGGCGCAAAAGGCGTCCGGCTTGCCGTCATCGTCACCGCCGGGTTCCGGGAGATCGGGGGGGATGGTGTGGCCCTTGAGGAGAGGGTCGTCGATATAGCGCGCCGGCACGGCATCCGGGTCATCGGCCCGAACTGTCTCGGGATCATGATGCCGCACCAGGGGATCAACGCCACGTTCGACCCGGTATCGCCGAGAGCCGGCGATGTGGCGTTCGTCTCCCAGAGCGGCGCGGTCATCACCACCGTCGTCGACTGGAGCCTCCCCGAGGAGTTCGGGTTCTCAAGCGTCATCAGTGTCGGCAACCAGGCGGATCTCGGGTTTGAGCACTATCTCCGGTTTGCCGGGCAGGACCGGGCAACCCGGTCGATCGCGCTCTACATCGAGGAGATCCAGGACGGACGCGGTTTTATGCAGATCATGCGTGAGGTCGCCGATAAAAAGCCGGTGGTGGCGGTGAAGTCGGGGTCGTCCCGGAAGGGAAAGGTTGCAGCGTCGTCCCATACCGGTTCTCTCGCCGGGAGTTACGATGTGTATGTCGCGGCGTTCAGGCAGGCCGGGGTGATCCCGGCCCGGACCCTGCGGGGTGCCCTCAATCTCGCCGAGCTCCTGGCAAGCGAGGGGTATCCGAAAGGAAACCGCGCGATCGCCATAACGAGCGCCGGTGGGTTTGCCGTCCTCGCATCCGACTACGCTGAGGCGCACGGGATCGATATGGTCGACCTCCCCGAGGACGTGCTCCGTGAACTCAGCACCTTCCTCCCTCCATACTGGAACCATGCAAACCCGATGGATATCATCGGAGATGCTGATGCCACCCGGTTTGCCACCCTCTTCGATGTGCTGCTCCGCCACCAGGATTTCTGGGATATAGCGTTCGTGATCGCCGTGCCGACCACGCTCGCCGATCCGACACACATCGCAAACGAGATCGTCCGGTTCTCCCGGAATACCGATAAGATGGTGGTGGGGTGCATGCTCGGCGGTGATAGCATCAGGAGCGGTCTGCGCATACTCCGGAGTTGCCGGATCCCGAACTTCTCTGAGCTTGAGGATGCGTTCAAAGCGGTGGCGAAGATCCTCAGTGTGAGGACCGCCCGGCCGGGCGAGCGCCCCACCCCTCCCCTGGTCGACCGCTGCCCGGTCAATATGCGGCGATGATCTTCCACTCAGAAACTCCGGTAATTTTTTATATCTCCCTCCCATCTTCCGGCAGGGCAGGAACAGGGATCCTGTTACCCGGGAGATAGGGAGATGGAGTTTGAGAAGATAAAGTCTGATATCCTTGCTCACAATTCGTACATGATCGGAGCGGGCGGAGAGGCGGTGGTCATCGATCCGAGGCGCGACTGTCTGATCTACACAGAGGTTGCCAGGACCTGGAACGCAAAGATCACGACGATATTTGAGACGCACAAGAATGAGGATTATGTCAGCGGTTCCCGGGAACTTGCCCGGCCGACCGGAGCCGAGATCCTCCACGGGAAGAAGGAGGAGTTCGGGTTTGGCACCGGCGTCGGTGACGGGGAGACGTTTGAGTTCGGTTCGATCGAGCTCGAGGTGCTGGAGACGCCGGGCCACACCCGGGAGAGCATATCCCTCACCCTGCGCGATCAGTCGGTCTCCAGCGATCCACTGATGATCTTTAC
>JAAZID010000053.1 GCA_012510295.1 Methanomicrobiales archaeon
CTGGTGAAGTTTCCCTTCTCGTCCACCCGTGAGCGCCGCAGAGGGAAGGAGTAGGGGGTCTCGATACTTTCATAGTGCCCGGGACTACCGGATAGTCATGAACCGAAAATTTCTCTGTTCAGGCCTCGCCATCACCCTGATATTCGCGCTGGTCGCCGGGTGCGCGGGCGTCCACCCACTGCCGGGGGGAAACAGCAACCCCACCCCACCGGAAGATGCTATCAGGCTCCCGGAGCCCCGCTTCGAGAGCGACGTCCCGGTCGAGGCGGCGCTCCGGGATCGGCGGTCGGTCCGGGTCTACGCTGATGTGCCGCTCACCCTCGCCGATATCGGGCAGGTCCTCTGGGCGGCGCAGGGGGTCACCGATGAGCGGGGATACCGGACAACTCCCTCCGCCGGCGCCCTCTATCCCCTGGAGATCTACGTCGTCGCGGGCGATCTCATGGACCTTCCGACCGGCATCTACCACTACCAGCCTGATGGGCACATCCTCGTCCGGACCACAGGCGGGGATCAACGGGAAGCCCTGCAGGCGGCGGCCGTCAACCAGACCCCTATCGGCGACGCACCGGCGACGATCGTCATCTGTGCAATCCCGGAGCGTACGACCGCGAAGTACGGTGAGCGGGGTATGCGCTACGTCTACATGGAAGCGGGGCACGCCTCCGAGAACGTCTACATCCAGGCGGTGGCGATGGATCTCGCCACCATCGTCATAGGAGCGTTCGATGATGCCCGCATCGGAGATATCCTCGACCTCCCCGGGAACACAACACCGCTCTACATCATGCCGGTGGGAAAGCAGGTACCCGGAGGGGGCTGACCGGTAGTACCGCTAACGAGGGCGGGAAGGCTTTACCGAAGGCTGTTGCTGGCTGATACAATGGATCGCGCCAAAACCCGGAACCATCGCCGTACAGTCGATACCGACGACCTCCCGATCGGGGAACGCCTGCCGGATCCGGGCGAGGGCAACCTCATCATTCGGGTGGCCGAAGACCGGCACCAGGACGACAGTATTCCCGATGTAGAAGTTCGCGTAACTCGCTGGCAACCGGTCCTCGCCGCCGACCGCCCCCGGCATCGGGAGCGGTATGACCGTCAGGGGGGTTCCGTCCTGGTCGGTCGACCGCTTGAGGATCTCGTAGTTCTCCTTCAGGGTGGCATAGTTTACGTCGTCCTCGTTCTCCTCAAGGGCGCAGAGGACGGTTGTCGGGTCCACGAACCGGGCGATATCATCGATGTGCCCATCGGTGTCGTCGCCGGCGATCCCCTCTTTTAACCAGATGACGTGACCTGCACCTATGTAGGCCTCGAGGTAGGCCTCGATATCCTCACGGGAGAGGTCGGGGTTGCGGTTCGGGTTTAAGAGACACGCCTCAGTCGTTATCACCGTGCCGCGCCCGTTCACCTCGATGGAACCCCCTTCCATGACGATCCCGGGGGTGAAGACGGAGAGAGCCATATCACGGTTCATGGTGAGCGGTATCCGGGTATCCCTCATGAGCTCGGGGTACTTCTCCCCCCAGGCGTTGAATATCCAGTGCACCATCGCAAGGCTCCCGGTCTCCCGGTTGGCAACGAACGTCGGGCCGTAATCGCGGAACCAGACATCGGCATAATCAACGATCTGGAAGGTGACGCCCCCTGCATCGATACCCTCCTCATCCAGAATCGCCTCGACCCTGGTGCGCATCATGTCACTCACAACAAGCAGGTTGACCGTCTCTGAGCCCCGGAGCGCTGCGATGATCTCGATGTAGGCCGCCTCCACCCGGGCAAGGTCGGGGAACGTCTCGGTATCATGGGGCCAGGAGAGCCATACGGCATCGTGCGGCTCCCACTCCGCCGGCATGTGGTAGCCGAGCGCTTTTGGTGTCCGGCCGGCCGGAATCCTCCGGGTGAGCGCCCCGTAGGTCTCGGGCCGGCGGTTCCGGAAGAAGCCCCAGCCCTCCCGGACTGATTCGTTCATCGAGAGGTCGATCTCCACGACCAGGACCCCCTCACCCTCCCCGGCCCGGGCGAGGACGTTTCCGAAGGCATCGGCTACAAACGAGCTCCCGAAGAACCGGATATCCCCCTCGGTGCCCACACGGTTGACGGCGGCGACGTGGACGCTGTTTGCTATGGCGTGGC
>JAAZID010000359.1 GCA_012510295.1 Methanomicrobiales archaeon
CCTTCCTCCAGAGGATAAAACCCGTCAGGACTGTCCCCCCCGCGTAGGTGGCAAACCAGGCATACCCCATGCCGATGAGGCCAAACTGGTGCATCAGGGCATAGCCAAGCCCGAGCAGGGCGATGCTGACAAAGCCGCTTATGATGATGAGGCTCCGTATGTCATCCCGGACCTTTGCTATGGATATAAAGGTCTGGCATATGGAGACAAATATCGCCGATGCCGCAAGCACCTGGAGCAGGGCCGCCCCCTCGACGTAATCCCTGCCGATCAGGCCGAGGATCTGCTCTCCAAAGATCATAAGCCCGGCGGTCGCGGGTATGAGCAGGGCAAACATGCTCGCGAGCGTCCTCTTCACACTCCTCTGCATCTCCCCGCCGTGGCTTCCCTCGACGAAGAGGGATGTCGAGAAGGCATACGGGATCATGAAGAGCACCGAGACGATCGCATAGGTGATGTAGTAATTGGCAGTGCTCTCCGCCCCGAGCACGTTGAGCACCATGATCGGTATGACCATGTTCGGGGCGGCCATCAGTATCCCGGCGACGTATGCGCCGGCGGAGAACTGCCAGGCCTCCCGTATGAAGGCCCAATCCACACCGGCTCTCGGCCGTATGGAACACCGGGAGAGGAGGACGAGCGCGAGGATGAGCCCGAGGACGAATGAGAGACCAAACGCGCTGAAGACGCCCATCGCGCCGAGGAACACCAGGGGAAAGAGGAAGAGGATCCTTGAACCATAGAGCAGGTTCAGGATGAAGTAGTACTCAGACTTCCGTATGGCGTTAAACGCTCCCTCAAGAACCCAGGTGATAGAATACGCACCGAGGAAGACAAGGTAGAGCGGGGCGACTGTCCGGACGACCACAAGCTCCGGGGCCACGATATCCGCCGCGGCGATAAATATCACGCCTGCGACGAGCGCCACCGCCGTCGGCACGATGATAGCGGTCCCGAGGACCCTGCTTTTGTCACGCTGGGGAAAGAACCGGATCACCGACTGATCCAGGCCGAGCCGGGATATGAGGATGAGAAGCCCCATAGATGACATCAGGGCGGTCGCGATACCCACATCAGCCTGCGAGTAGAGTCGGGCCGCGATCATCCAGAAGAAGAACCCAAAGCCCGCCGCGATGAACGACGACGCCATGATAAAGAACGAATTCCGGATAAGCGGCTCTTTCAAGTGTTTTCTGATCTCGCTAAAGTTTTTCGGTAACGCTACTGCCATCGGCCGCCAGTATCGAGAGGTTCCTATATAGATGTATCCACGCCTTCAGGCTTTTGAGAGACACCCATTCGATCGCTTGCCCTCCAGTGGAGCGACAACGAGCCGTAAAGACTGACATATCACGGGCAACCACCAAAAAAGCCGTAAGACCCGCCGGCACAACCCCTATCAGAAGAGATCCCGGGGGTAGCAAAAGAGACTTCACCCGGAGATCAACCGGGCAACAACAGGAGGAAAAGGAGGGGGAAAGTAGCCCCTCCATTCCATGCTGAGGCGTTATGGGTTAGATGCCCTGCCAAAGAAGATATCAGCCAGCAGGGCTACATCTTTCCAGTCCACGGTGCCGTCTCCATTGAGATCAGCATCCAGGATGGGCGAGGTCTTTCCCTGCACCATATCA
>JAAZID010000360.1 GCA_012510295.1 Methanomicrobiales archaeon
ACCGTATCCACCGGTTCGAGCTAATGCGGGAGCAGCTGGACGCCAGGGACTGGGATATACTCTCACTCGTCGCGGATCCACCGCTCGCCGATATGACAAGGATGCAGGCGACCCTACAGCAGGCCCCGGGAGCGCTCGTCACCGATATCGGGCCGGTCGCACTCATCGGGGCACTCTGTGATGCGAGGGTTCGGCAACAGGCAGAGGGGGGGGTCATCCTCGTCAACGCCGGAAACGGCCACACCCTCTGCTTTGCCCTGAAGGGGCGGGAGATCTACGGGCTCTTCGAGCACCACACCGGCGCTCTCGACGCGGGGCGACTGCAACACTACATCCGGAAACTCGCCGCCGGCACGCTGACGTCGGAAGAGGTATTTGATGACGGCGGCCACGGGGCGGCGGTCAGGAAACCGCTCGCCACCGATGCCGTGGTCATCACCGGACCAAACCGACTCCGGTTGATGCCGGAGGCCTACCAGGCGGCGCCCTTCGGGGATATGATGCTCTCGGGTTGCTTCGGGCTTGCGCACCTCTGGAAGGAGTTCCGGGAAGACTAACCTCCCCCGGTGAGCATCCTGAGAAGACCGTTGAGGAACCCGAGGATTGCATCAAACAGCGATGACGTCGTGGCCGACATCCCCGCCCCGGCCATCCCCTCTTCTGCATAGAGAGCCTCAAGGTCACCCCTCCCGAGGGCCTTTGTGGTATCGAGGTGCCCGGCCGCCCCGGTAACGATCTGGTCATGATCGATGCTTCGCTTCCATGCATCGGGGATCGTCTCGGAGGGGAGGAGGGTTGAGTCCTGGATGCCCACGAGCGTGTAGAGTTGAGGAAGGGACGACTCCCCGCTCCCGGCCCCGGCAGGCCTGATGGCGATCACCGGGTCTGAGAACCCCGTCGACGGGTGCTCCTGATCATCGGTGAGGGCATAGGCCTGGAAGGAGAATATATCGGGGGTGGTCGTCAGGCTGGTTATCCGCCGCTCCTCGATGAGGGTGAGATCCTCGAGCTTCAGCCTCCCGGTGCGGGTGAATACCGAGAACTCCCAGACAGCACGTTCTCCGTCGCGGAGTTCGCCGGGCTCTGAGGTCCGGGTGATCTCGTAGATGCCGGTCTCGCACGGCGGCGGCACCAGGACGACAAAGCCCGGATCATCGCCCGTGGTGGTTGTGTTCCTGGCCTCGACCGTCACGGTGATGGTGAACGTCTCCCCCTCAAACGCCACCCGGGGGTGCCGGCCGCCGAGGCGCATGGCGACATCGAGCAGCCACTCCAGGTTCGCCGTCTCAACACCGTTTCTCGTGAGGGAGACGTCCCCGGGGGTCCTGTCGAGGATCACACCGACGCCGCTGACGATCAGGCCATCGCGCGGAACAGTGGGTGTCGACGCCGCCGGAGATCGGTCTTCATCCGGGGTGTAGGTCGTTCCGGGACTGACGACCTGGTGGGTGCTCAGGACCAGCGGGCGGTGGTGGGACTTATGTGATTTTGCCAGTGTCGCACCCGGCCGGGGTAGAGCGTCCTTCTCCAGGGTCGGTGTAGCCTCTGCCTCATCGTCATCGGTATCATCGGTATCATCAGCCGCTACAGCAGGTTCTGCTTCACCGTTATCGGTGGATGCATCCCCTCCTGTTACCGGCGCCGGGGTGGCAGTAGCGTTTTCGCCCGGCATCTCTTCAGTCCCGTCATCGCCAGGGGGCATGGTCACCTCCGCGGCGGGTGCCCCGACTGTCGCATTTGTAGTCGGCGTCTCTTCAGTCCCGTCATCGCCCGATGGTGGTATGACCGGTTCCGTGACGAGCACCTCAGCTGTCGCATTTTCGGTCGGCGCTTCTTCTACTCCGCTATCATCAAGGGGTGCGAGCGTCTCCCTGGTGGGCACCCCGACCGTAGCGCTTTCGCCCGGCGTTATCCCCCAGGTCACCAGGTCGGGCTCACTCTCCGTCACGTTTTTTTCCTTCGATACAGCAGGTGTGGAAGTCTCTCCGGGTTCAACCGCCGCAGTCCCATCCGGCGTGAGGAAAGCCACAGGCATCTTTGGGATGACCGGCTTTTCGCCTCCGACTTCCTTATCGGGCGGCGCTGCCCCAACCGTTGCCGGGAGGGCGAGAAGGACAATCGTGACGGCGCAGAGTAGTACCGCCATGTACGTGAGTGTCGAGCGCTTCCGATCCCTCCACCCAGAACTTCGCGGACGTTTCCGGAGACCGACACCCGACTTCGCTACAGGCGGTGCAGGCACCCCTGTTTGCCTGGATCCACCGTTCATGGGAGGCCTATGAGGCATCCATCGGTATAAATAGTTTATGGGTGATTGCGGAGGTCTCCCCTCGTGGTAGGTGCCTTTGCGGTACGATCTCCCGGTTCCGGGGAATAACTAACATGTTCCGGAACAAACATTTGAAGCCAGTGACAACACCCATCGCACGGCCGTTCCTCAAGTGGGCGGGCGGAAAGACCCAGCTGCTCGGCGAATTTTCCAGGCGGATCCCGGAGGGTCTCAAAGAGGGGAACCTCCCGGTCTTTGTCGAACCTTTCGTCGGCGGAGGTGCGGCCTATTTTCACTTCAACACCCTCTTTGACTTCCGCGAGTGTCATCTCTTTGACGTCAACGAGGAGCTGATCCTCGCCTACAGCGTCGTAAAGCATGATGTCTCGGGGCTGATCGACTACCTCGGTGAGGTATCCGATGAGTTCCTCGCAAAGGATGCAGCCGGCCGGAAAGAATACTACTACACCATGCGGAGCCTCTTTAACTCGCAGAAGGAGAGCATCGACTATACCCGTTACAGCGGGGACTGGATAGAACGGGCGGGCCAGCTCATCTTCCTCAACAGGACGTGCTTTAACGGCCTCTTTCGGGTAAACTCCAGCGGTGGATTTAACGTCCCGTTTGGAAGTTACAAAAACCCGACGATTCTCTTTGAAGATCTCCTGAGGGTCGACTCGGCCACACTCCAGAACACGACGATCCATCTCGGAGACTTCATGCTCTCCGAACCACTGGTCTCAGAGGAGTCGTTCGTGTACCTCGACCCCCCCTACCGGCCCCTGAACCGGACGTCGTCGTTTACACAGTATGCGAAGGGCGGGTTTGATGATGACGACCAGCGACGCCTTGCCGAATTTTACGCCCGGTGCAACGCTGCAGGTGCACGACTGATGCTGAGCAACTCGGACCCGAAGAACATCGACCCCGATGATGATTTCTTTGATACCCTCTACGCCGCCTACCGGGTCGACCGGGTGCCGGCGATGAGGATGATCAACTCGGATGGGGCAGGGCGGGGCGAGATTAACGAGATTATCGTTACGAATTATTGACCGCCGGCCGGGGTTTGGCTGGCGGCGGCGTGCCTCACGGTGTGGATCAGATTTTGCCTATTGGACCCCGGGTTTATTCTAGAAGTATCGCACCGCAGAGGAAAAGTAGTCATCGCGGGAGATTTTACGGAGAACCCTATCATTTACCATTAGATCCGCCTCGATCAGAACAGTCGAGACTGGTTCGCCTGATGAGCAAACCTCTCGACCTCCATGAGGTAATATTTCTCCTCGATCTCGATGCTGATGCTGTTTCGGCCCCATCGCGCGGCAGCGAGGCTGGTCGTTCCCGTTCCGCCGAAGGGATCGAGGATGGTATCGCCTGCGAACGAAAACATCCGCACGAGCCTTTCCGCCAGTTCCAGGGGATAGGGTGCGGGGTGTTCTCTGGTTGACGCCCCCTTAATATCCCAGATCTGGCGGAACCACTCTTTCTGATTCCCCTCTGATATGATCGAGAGTAGCCGGGCTTCAGGTGAGGGTTTTCGATAACCTCCAGCTTTTCTCTGGAAGAGGATGTACTCAATGTCGTTCTTGACGATACCGTTTGGTTCGTAGGGTTTCCCCAGGAACGAACCCCGGGAACTCGACTCAAAACAGGCATTCGCGATCTTATACCAGATGATCGGTGCCAGGTTGTCAAACCCGATCTTGCGGCAGTGCTCCTGGATGCTTGCGTGAAGAGGCA
>JAAZID010000361.1 GCA_012510295.1 Methanomicrobiales archaeon
CACAACAGAAACACTCTTTTCCCTCCGGCGCGTGTACTCTCCTACGAGGATTACCATGCGGAGTGAGACGGTAAAGACTGGCTACCAGCGTGCCCCGAACCGGTCGCTGCTCCGGTCGCTCGGCATAACCGACCGGGAGATGGATCAGCCCTTCATCGGCATAGCAAACGCATACAACACCATCGTCCCCGGACATATTCACTTGAACTCTCTCTCGAGGAAGGTTCAGGAGGGTGTGGCGGCCGCAGGCGGCGTGCCGTTCGAGTTCGGGACGATCGGTATCTGCGACGGGATCGCGATGGGCCATGAGGGTATGCGGTATTCGCTTCCCTCCCGGGAGAACATCGCCGATGCCGTCGAGCTGATGGTCGAGGCGCACCAGTTCGATGGTCTCGTCTGTCTCGGCACATGCGATAAGATCGTCCCCGGTATGCTCATGGCGGCGGTGCGGTGCAACATACCGGCGATCGTCGTCACCGGCGGCCCGATGCTCCCCGGTTACCTGGCAGGCCGGGAGCTCTCCCTGATCGACGTCTTTGAGGGCGTCGGCAGTGTCGCGGCCGGCACCATGAGCGAGGAGGAACTCGGTGAACTTGAGTGCGCGGCGATGCCCGGGTGCGGGAGCTGCCAGGGGCTGTATACCGCAAACACCATGGCGTGCGTGACCGAGGCGCTGGGCCTCTCCCTCCCCGGATCTGCTGCCATCCCGGCGGTCGACGCCGCAAAACTTCGTATAGCCCGGGAGAGCGGCGAGCGGGCGGTCGACCTCGTCCGGGAGGGGGTCCGGCCACGGGATATTGTTACGGAGGCGAGCCTCAGGAACGCTATCAGGGTGGATATGGCACTCGGTGGATCGACGAACACCGTGCTCCACCTGATGGCCATCGCCCGGGAGGCCGGCGTCCCCCTCGACCTTGAAGCCTTCAATGCTGCGAGCGAGGAGACCCCTCATATCTGCCACATGCAGCCCGGCGGCCCGCACTCGATGCTCGCCCTCTACCGGGCGGGGGGTATCCCTGCGGTCCTCGGGGTGCTCCAGCGCTACATCGACGATGCCCCGACGGTCTCGGGCCGCTCGATCCTTGAGATCGCGGGAAGCGCGCGGGTCGCCGACCCGGATATCATCAGGACCGTCGAGGATCCCGTCAGCCCCGCCGGGGGCCTGAAGGTTGTGCGGGGGGCGCTCGCCCCCGACGGTGCCGTCGTCAAGTGCGCCGCTGTCCCGGCGGCGATGTGGCGGCACCGGGGTCCGGCCCGGGTCTTTGATGGCGAAGATGCGGCTATGAAGGCAATCCTCCACCGTGAGGTCCAGGAGGGAGATGTGGTGGTGATCCGCTACGAGGGACCACGGGGAGGACCGGGGATGCCGGAGATGCTCTCACCGACGTCTGCACTGATGGGGCTTGGTTACGCCCGGGTCGCCCTGGTGACCGACGGCCGTTTCTCGGGCGGCACCCGGGGGCCGTGCATCGGGCACGCCGCCCCGGAGGCTGCGGTCGGCGGGCCGATAGCCTTCGTGGAGGATGGCGATGAGATCGCGATCGACCTCTATGAAAAGAGCCTCGATCTCCTGGTCGATCCAGAGACCCTGGAGAACCGGCGGCGGGCCTGGAAGCCTCCGCACCGCGAGCTCACCGGCGTGCTCGCGCGGTACGCGCGGACTGTTGAACAGGCAAACCTCGGTGCTGTCCAGAGGTGATCTCCCTTTTTTGGGTGGAGGGGCACCTCCCGGGGCCGCGGCGGCGGGCCCTGGTGTACCGCTTCATGAAACGCTCCACTGGAAGGCAGAATGCTAAAAGCAAGCCTGATCCTCTTCAAAGAGAAGAGCGCATACTCCTCACCGGCGTCGGGGCTCCGGCATTAAGTCCATCCGGTTAACATGAGCCATTTTTCTGATTGCACAGACTCCCGCATCAGGGTGCATTCGGCCTCTCTACCTCCCCGACCCGTGCATTAATGCACAAAAATGCTTCAAAATATCCGGATTTTCGTGGCAGAAATACCTCCAATTGGTTCCGTTTCTTCCCCTCAGTCACCCGGGAAAACCCAGGTGTATGCATATTTAAGCTCCGGGGCGCAAAACCCCCCTCAGGGGCACACGCTTCTACAGCGGGCACCCTGCGCTATCATCGAATGGAGTATACGATATGATAGAGAAGTTTCTTGAGGGAAACAAGCGATTCAGGGAAGAAGACTTCGAGAAGAACGCTGATCACTATGATACCCTGGCATCGAGCCAGCACCCGAGTGTCCTCTGGATCGGGTGTTCGGATTCCAGAGTAGACGCCGAGCGCATCACCGGTGCACAGGCCGGCGAGATCTTTGTGCAACGAAACATCGGGAACATCGTCCCGGCTCACGACTGGAACTTCGCGA
>JAAZID010000438.1 GCA_012510295.1 Methanomicrobiales archaeon
AGGAAGACCTGTGCCGCCACCATCGTCGGTGAATTGGCCTCGGTCCCCTGGATCCCCGCGACATTCCCGGTCGGGCGGAGCCGGCCCCTGAGATCCCGCTCATCCACGGCCACCTGTGTAGAGTCGCCTTCGCCGTAGTCCCAGACCCACTCCTGGATCAGCTCATCGTTGAAGAGGAGGTTCCCCTCCCCGGGCCTCGTGCCGTCGCCGCAGTCTCCCCAGGGGACAAACGTCGTGAGGTCTGCCCGGACGGCGTTCCCGGTATCGATCGTCATCCCGGAGAACGGCACGTATGCCGTCGCCTCGGTCTCGTTCGTGCCGTAGCCGGCCGGATCGGCACCGAGGAGGTCAAACTCCTCGTTGACGAAGATCTGTTTCCGGGTGGCGGAGGCATCCTCGTAGACCACGGCGAGGGTGAACCCGGCCGGCGAGATCTTGCCCGGCCGGTCCCGCTCAAAGAGCGCCGTGTTGTCGGTATCCTTCTGGAAGAGCGATGTCACGTTATAGGTGAGCAGGCCGTAGTGGTGGTCGACATACGGCCCGAAGTTCGAGACGTCGGTGTACCAGTTCTCATACGGTACCCGGACGCCGTTGAAGTCGATCGAGACCCCATCGGGCACCGTGCCGTTGTTGTCCCAGGAGTAGGGCACGTAGAGCCAGGCGTCGCGAACGCTTGCACTCGCCGGCAGCGGCAGGTCATCCGCCGTCCAGGTCACCGTGTAACTCGTCCAGGGTTCCCCGCTGCCGGAGCTTCCGGGGACGTACCTGCTGTCGCCGAAGGAGTGCATGATGCCGCCGCGCAGGTCGTAGGTCCGGACGGTGGTGATGTCGCTGCCACCCTCCCAGTAACGTTTGCCCTTGTAGCCGTTGTACTTCACCGCCTTTGGCGGACTGGTTCTGATGTTGTTGGTCTCATCGGTCTCTATGACGGTGTTATCAGGATCGATCTCGGCGGTGTAGGTCACCGTCCCGCCCGCGAGGTTTCGGATGGTCGGATCCTCGATCGAGATGCTTACGATGTTTTTGCCGGGTTCGATCGGCGGGATGTCCACCCTGCCCGCCCATCCGTCGTCTGAACGGACCTCCAGAACCGTTGCAGGGGAGGCCCCCGGACCGTTGTTCCTGATGTTCGTGACCCGGATGGTATTTGGCTCCCGGGCAAATACCACGCCGCCGATGGGGTTTGGCACGCCACCGATGGTGAGGTCACAGGCTGCCGCATCGGTCACGGTGATGGTCGCCGTCGCACTGCTACTCCCGGCGGTGTTCGTCACTGTGAGGTTCACGGTGTAAGTGCCCGGGACGGTGTAGGTGTGGGTGGGGTTCTGCACGGTCGACGTGTTCCCATCTCCGAAGTCCCAGGACCAGGCGGTCGGGTTTTCGGTAGAGGTGTCGTTGAACTGCACAGCGAGCGGTGCCGGGCCGGCGGTGGTGTTTGTGGTGAAGGCGGCGAGGGATACCGGTGCGAATTTCTGGACACGACCGGAAAATTCTACCACGTAAACGTTACCAGATGCATCAATTGCGATGCCCCATGGAGCCGATATTTTCCCTTTCCCCGAGGTTTGCGATCCCCATTCCGTGAGGAGACTTCCAGAACCATCGAATTTCTGGATACGACGGTTGTCCGTATCCGCAACATAGACATCACCAGTGGCATCAACAGCGATGCCCCATGGTCGCCGGAATTCTCCATCTCCAGAACCGTATAGGCCCCATGTCGTCAGGAATTCGCCGGAATCATCGAATTTCTGGATACGGTGGTTGTATGTATCTGCCACATAGATGTTACCAGATGAATCGACGGCAACATCACCGGGTTCCCGAAATTCTCCATTGCCAGAACCATACGATCCAAATTTCGCAAGGAATTTACCGGAGCTGTCAAATTTCTGGATGCGATGATTGTCCGTATCTGCAATGTAGATATCACCGGCGAGATCACTGGTGATACCCCATGCCCACTGGGTTTCCCCATCACCGGTACCGTGTGATCCCCATTTTGTAAGGAAATTGCCAGAATCATCAAACTTATTGATGATATTCCCATTGAGAACGTAGATATTGCCGGAAGCATCAATCGCAACGTCACGAACCTCTGACTGGAACTCTCCATCCCCGAAGCCCAATGATCCCACCGTTGAGAGATAGTTGCTGGAGTCATCAAACTTCTGGACGCGGTAATTATCTCTGTCCGCCACATAGACGTTGCCTGCACTATCGAGACCGATGCCAGAGGGGCGCAAGAATTCTTTATCTCCCGGGATCTTCGACTCTAATTTCCCTGAAAAATTACCTGAACTGTCAAATTTCTGAATGCGATGATTTCCCGAGTCTATTACATAAATGTTATCGGACGCGTCAACTGCAATGCCAGTAGCTGATGAATGTGACAGAAATTCACCATCCTCGATACCCGTCGATCCCCAGGTCGCAATGAAGTTGCCTGAGTCGTCAAATTTCTGAATACTATCTCTATCAAACACATAGACATTATCATTAGAGTCAACCGCGATGCTTGTTGGGTAAATTGAGCCGATCGAACCCCATTTCATGAGATATTTGCCAGAACTGTCAAATTTCTGGATGCAATAATTTGTACGATCTGTCACATAGACGTTGCCGGCAGCATCGACTGCAACGTCTGTTGGATATCGGAACTCTCCCTCCCCACTTCCTTGTGACCCCCACGCCATGAGGAAGTTGCCGGAATCATCAAACTTCTGGATGCGACAATTACTCGCATCTACCACGTAAATATCGCCGGCGGTGTCGGTAGTGATTCCTTCTGGTCGTTGAAACTCCCCATCCCCACTTCCCTGTGACCCCCACTTCGTGAGGAAGTTCCCGTTGCTGTCAAACTTCTGGATGCGATAATTGAACTCATCTACTACATAGACGTTGCCGGTAGTATCAACAGTAACACCTGCTGGTTGCTGGAACTCTCCATCCTCACTACCGGGTGACCCCCACTTCGTGAGGAAGTTTCCAGCACCATCAAACTTCTGGATGCGCCAATTCAGGCGATCTGCTACATAGATGTTACCGATGGCATCAACCGCAATACCCGATGGGGTATCAAAGTCACCATCCTCTGTATAGGCCTCCATGCCCCACCTTAGCACAAAGGCATACTCGAGCGCTCCAGGATCCTGCCGGGCGGTCAGGGCCGGCGGGGCATCAGGGGGCGGGTCTATTCGTTCAACCATGCACTCGTCAGAGGCGAGTACCGCCGGCACCATCGCGGCCAGCACAACTGCTACGAGTAAGATTATCCGTCTCATATTAACCACACCTGTGGTGCCGGCCCGGATCATGCGCTCCCGCTCACGGAGAAACAAGAGAGGCTCTTGAGCGGGTTATCGAAGGGCCGGTCAGTGAATGCTTCTCGCCAGGGGTGATCAGTCTCGCAGAATGTCGGATCGGCACCGGGTATCCGGAACTATTGTTACCGCTTTGACGATGAAAAATGTTTTCTTTCTGTTCCCTGCAGAACGGGATCGCTCCGTTCTGATAGATCGCCGGGAGCGGATATCCTTCAGGGCCGATGCATGTCGGTGACTGTGAACCCCTCACCCGGAAAAAGGAGGTATTTTGAGCCCGCTTATAGCGTATCTATCGCCCCTACGAAGTAGTAAGCGATCTTTGCGGCGTCGCCTATATCGATCCTCCCATTACCGTTGAAGTCTGCGGCGAGGTCTGCCGGCACACGCCCGACGACCATGCAGGCCACCATCGCGACGTCGCTGATATCGACGACGCCATCGCCGGTGACATCACCCCTCGGGGGAGTGACGGTGATGTAATCGGGCCGGGAGAGTCTGTGTGAGCCGGCCTCGGAGCTGATCGTGAGGTTGACGGTGTAGGTGCCCGGCCTTCTGTAAGTATACACAGGGTTCTCTTCAAAGGAGGTGCTGCCATCACCAAACTCCCAGTACCGGGACTCTGGATCGCCGGCTGATTGATCGGTGAACTGGACCGTGAGCGGCGCCGGCCCGGCCGTCACATCCGCTGAGAAATCTACCCCTGACGTGGCCACGAGATCAAGGCGCGTTGAAGTCCCCGGAGTATAGACCGCTGTCCCGCTGGCTTCCATGCCGCTGACGAAGAACGTGATCGCCTTGCCGGCATCGTCATCTTCACCGCTGACGAGCAGCCGCCTATCAAAAATGCCGTCCCCGCCGTAGACCCCGGCAGTATCCAGTGTGAGCGACCCGCAGTCGCGCCCATCGATCCTGGCGGTGATGACGGTCCCTGCCGGTGCGGGGCTCCCATCGAAG
>JAAZID010000362.1 GCA_012510295.1 Methanomicrobiales archaeon
CCCCGGCACCGGCCTTGAAGACCGGGATGTCGCGGCCAACCCCGTACCCCGGCACAGGGTATCCCGCCGCAACAGGGGACCGGCAGGATGAGTGGGCAACTACCGCGAAGGCCTGGAGATTCTTCGCGGTTGTCGTCGCTGGCTCACACCGCCGGTGAGTTCTAAATGAACCAGCCTCGGGGCGCTCCCATCGGGGCCGGTCACCCTCCCGGGAGGATCCCACGTCGTGCAGGCGGTCACCTATGGCTCCACCGGGGCAAAAACGGTTGCGACCGCCACAGGAGAGGGGGTGGGGATCGTGCCGCCGGCCGTATCGGGAGACGGTGTCACCATCCCCTGGGGGAGTAGAGACGAATCAGGCACAGATTCTCCGGTTCTGCTCACCTTCGCAGCCATCCCGCTCTCGTACCGCCTCGACCGGCCTGAAGAGATTATCCGGGTCGACGGCTACTTCGACGGGATCCTGATCCGGGATCTTGAGGACGGGCATGCAGCGATCCCGATCCCGGGGCCGCACTCCTTCACGGCCGTGGCCCATGGAGTCGCCGGCTCGATCCTCGGGGTCGACCGGAGCGACTTCTCCATCTCGGGTAATGGGAGAATCGAACTCGACGGTGGGCTTCTCCGGATCGATGAGACAGGCGGGGTTGCCTGTTCCGCATCGGCCTGCACATATACCCGCACCTACACCCCGGGTGAGCACTACTTCATCGTGGTGGGGCGTGACTACCGGGACACCGCGGACGTGTTCCTGCGGGCGGCGGAGTTCCGGGTTGACGGCCCTGGCGGCCTGAAGTATGAACGGCGCCTCCTCGATCTGCCGATCCTCAACGATTCCCGGCAATCCGAGATCGTTCTCTGGCTGGAGCCGGAGGGGCCGGGCACCTATGACTGGACTATCTTCTGCAGCGAGGGCGATCAGGAGGCTACGGAGACCGGGAGCCTCGTCCTCCGGTGAACCGGATTCAGGGGCCGGGTGCAGTCTCCTGCACCGGACAAACCCGAAGTACGCTGAACGTCCGGTTGGGAGGGGGATAAGGTGGCACTGCACGGCCGGGCGACCTTTCTTCCACCCGGGGGAGGCGTTGCCCGGCCGACGAATGCCACGACCCCCAGAGGCACCGCCATGCTGTATTCACAAAAACACCCGGCGTGGGAGTATCTACCCGCCGGGAAGAGGGGTGAGGGGGTCCGGGGGGCCGGAGAGCAGCCGTTCCACCGGGCAGCTGATCTTCGTTCCAAATGTGCACCGAATGGATAAGCCGGGCGGCTGGCAGAGCCCCTTGCGGTGATGTTCCGATCAGAACCTTCGATAACTCCTGCTCCGGTGCCCGACGACGATAACGTTAATCACCAGAAGGTTATCTACGATCGAGAGGATCGCTCAATAATCCCCGACACGGAGCGAGTAAAACGGAGGATTATCCGGGCCCTTCAGTTTTTTGAGGTGTTTTTTCGATCGGATTCGCCGGCAAGCGACGCAAGTTCCTCGCCTATCCGGATCGCTACGGGCCGGAGAATACTTTTAAGGTTATGTCGGGCTGCCGCGGTGATGATCACGCGATAGGTCATTCATCTCGGAGCTCCGCCATGACTTCTTCCAGGGTATAGACCCTCCCCGCCCTGAGATCCTCAAGCGATCGTTCGAGGTCACGGATTGCCTCTTCGCTGAGGGGCTCCTCATCGATTGCCATATCTACCAGACGCCCGATCACCTCATTGTATGACTCCCGGGGATGGATCTTCAGGGCGTTGAGCCGACTCTTGAGTTCTCCATCGATCCTGACGGTGACGCTTGTCATACTGTGGTATACTCAGGTCTACTCAATGAAGGTTTGTATGGTGCGAACGGGTACATAAGGCGGCCTCCTGTGCAATCTTTTCGACACCCGGACGACGCAATTAGATGTGATCGAACCTCCTGCTAAGGTCCAGTGCGCCTGCTCAAACTGGACCTCCCCATAAGAGAAGCAAAGAATGGTGTCCTT
Organism: Methanomicrobiales archaeon; assembly: GCA_012510295.1. Taxonomy (GTDB): domain Archaea; phylum Halobacteriota; class Methanomicrobia; order Methanomicrobiales; family Methanoculleaceae; genus Methanoculleus. The sequence goes on from JAAZID010000362.1 coordinate 1,989, forward strand.
GAAACCCATGGCCAGCAACGCCGAACGGCAGGATGAGCAAAAAGGCCACAGGGCTCTAAGAAAGCACCTGATGGAGGCGGTGCAGGGAGAAGGGCGCGGGGGCACCACCCCGCTCACCTCCCGGGCGGCCACCGATCCACATCAGTACTTCATGTACATCCCGAGCGCCGCCGATCCTCCATCAGATGTCGGGATGAGGGCTACGATGATGCTGTACTCATCCAGCCGCTGTGTTGATGTCCACTGCACGGGGCCATCCTCATCGAACCTCTCCGCCCAGAACAGGGCACCGCCGTAGCCGTTCTCGATAAGGGCCGCCGAGAGGTATCCGCCGCCAGGAGTCCAGGTTACGGGAGCGGAGGCGTTGATCGTGCTCCGCTGGAGGATACTTCCATCCCCGCCGAGTGAGATCTCCAGAACTCCCG
>JAAZID010000363.1 GCA_012510295.1 Methanomicrobiales archaeon
ACCCTCTGCACAGGGGGGGATGCGGAGACGGTCATCGATCTCGACTGCGAGATCGATGTTCTACATAGTTACTACAATGTGCAACACGGCGTGATCGATGCCGTATGCCGGAAGAAAGGCACACCCGGTGGGATCACCCGGACCAGATGAGGGTGCCGGGGCAGGAAGGGAGAGATCCCGCCTCTGTTTTTTGTAGCAGGTTTTTCATGAAGGGTCCCCTCGCCGATTGCGCATGGGGCCCCATGTCGATAGTGGTTTTTCTCTACCAGGGCCCGGTTTTTGCGCGGAGTGAGCGACCGGAGCATGACGGCGCCTGAAATGGAGGATCCGGGCGCTGTGGGGGCACGTCGCCGATCAGGCAGGCAGTTCGGCGGGTTTTTGTGAGTCACCGGGGCGATAGATACGGCATAATCTTCTTCTGCTCCGGGCCCGAGAATGACTGATCGATGGTTGAAGCAGAACGAACCCACCTGCCCGGGTACGTGCACCTCGCCCGGAGCGGTGAACTGGAGAAGCGGGCGGAACAGGCATACGAGGTGCTCCGCGACTGCATCATCTGCCCCCAGGAGTGCCGCGTAAACCGCATCGACGGCGAGACGGGGTTCTGCCGGACCGGTCTCCTTCCGGTAGTCTCGAGTTACAGCCCGCACTTCGGCGAGGAACCCCCGCTCGTGGGCCGGAAGGGATCGGGGACAGTATTCTTCACGAACTGCAACATGCGCTGTGAATTCTGCCAGAATTATGATATCAGCCAGTGCGGGGTCGGCTACATGGTCTCCTGCGAAGACCTCGCCGGGTTCATGCTCCGCCTGCAGGACCGCGGATGCCACAACATCAACTTTGTCTCCCCTTCGCACGTCGTTCCCCAGATACTCCGCGCGGTCGCTATCGCCGCCGAGGGCGGTCTATCGGTCCCGCTGGTCTACAACAGCGGCGGCTACGACTCGGTGGATACCCTCCGGCTCCTCGACGGCGTCATCGATATATACATGCCTGATGCGAAGTACGGGCGGAACGATGTAGCGCTGGCGCTCTCCCATGCCCGGGACTACACCCACCACATGCAGGCCGCTCTCCTGGAGATGCACCGGCAGGTCGGGGACCTGGTGATCCGGGACGGCCTTGCCGTGCGGGGTATGATCATCAGGCACCTGGTACTCCCCGAGAACCTCGCAAACACCGAGATCGTGATGAAGTTCATCGCCGAGGAGGTCTCGCGGGACTCCTACGTGAATGTCATGGCCCAGTACAGGCCGGCATGGAAGGTTGCCGAGGGCGGGAGGAGCCCGGTGCTCGCGGCACTGCAACGCCCGATAACGGCACGTGAGTACGAGTACGCCCTCCGGTGCGCGAGGGAGAACGGGATCACCCCCGCCACCAGGTGAGGGGCGGCACCAGAAAAATCTTTGAGAGAGCGCTCCGAGAGTTCTGTGGTGTGGATGCGATGAAGGAAAGGTCAGGGCTCCAGTACGCGGCGATGAGCGAGCAGGGTCGGCGGGGGCGAAACGAAGATGCGTTCTTTGCCGGGGAGGTGGCCGGGTATCACGTATTCGCCGTCGCGGATGGACTCGGCGGGCACGCCCACGGCGATATCGCAAGCCGGATGGCGGTCGCAGCCCTGGAGGAGACGGTGAGCAGGGAGCTCCGCGATACGAAGCCCACTGTAGCGCTTACCCGTGTGTTTCAGCGTGCGAACTCAGCGGTGTACACCTACAACCAGGATAACAACCTGAATGCCGCGACAACGCTCTCGGTGGCTATCGTCAGCGACTCCGGCAGGTGCTGGATCGGCACGGTGGGCGACAGCAGGACCTACGTCATCACCCCCTCATCGATCTGGCATACACGTGACCAGAGTTACGTCCAGGGTCTCGTGGATGCCGGGGTGATCTCCCCCGCCGAGGCGATCATCCACCCGAAGAGGAATATCCTGACCCGGGCACTCGGACTTGCAGCCGACGTGCCGGTCGAGATCGATGAGCGCGATATCGCCGGATCGGTCCTCGTGATGAGTACGGACGGGCTCCACGACTACGTCCCGGAGAGGACCATATGGGATATTGCGACCACCCGCGATCCCGGTGAGGCATGCCGGGGGCTGACGATAGCCGCTAAGAATGCGCTAAGCACCGACAACATAACGGTGATCGTCGCCCGCCGGTCTTAGATCTCTCCTTCTCCCGCATCGCGGAGTGCCGCGATGATCACCTCGCGAACGCCGCCGTCTGCCTCATCTTCCAGGGCCGAACGGAGCGCCCTGAGTGCATCCGCCCCGCCGATCTTCCCGAGCGATCTGGCGGCGCTTCGCCGCACAAACTCATTCTCATCCCGCTGCATGCCCTGGAGGCACTCAACCGCGCGGGGATCGCCGAGCAGTCCGAGTCCTTTTGCCGCCATGTAGCGGACGTGATCTTTCTCATCACCGAGGGCGGCGGTGAGCGGCGCATACGCTTCACCATCGCCGATAAACCCGAGGGCCTCGGCCGCGCGGTAACGCACCCTCCATTCGTCGTCACGGAGCAGGGCGATGCAGGAGGGAACGGCAGGTTCTCCGATCCTCACCAGGCCATGCATCGCCTCCGCCCGCACCCCTTTATCCGGGTCTGAGAGGCGGGAGATGAGTGTGTGCAGGGTCTGTTCACCGGAGCGATCGCCTCCGGTCTCTTGTGGCGTATTGTACGTGGTCATAACCGGTCACATCCGCGGGCGAATAGCCGCCTGCATCATACGTTACGAGTGGTTTGTAATAAGAGTTGATCATCCGCCCCGGAAAAGTGTAGCAAGTGCACGTTCCTCATGGCTTTGTTCGCCTTCCCGTGGGACTGGCATGACCTGCCAGGTTCAGGCGTCAGAGGGATATGAGAGCGGATGGTGTCGGGGAATCGATGTCATCAAGATGATGTCTTTTCGGCGCGTCGGCTGCCGTTCAGGTCAGAAGCTCATGGGCATACACCATCAGGCTCACGAGTGCAAGGATACCCATCCCGGCGATGAGCATCCCCAGGGCATTGAATACGAGGTCACTTCCAAGCCATTTCATCAGAGCGTGCATGCACTGGATACTGCATTGTACTATATATATTTTATTGGTTGAATAAAAATAACTTCTCAGATATATAGATTTCCAATTAACGTAGCAGCCGATCTCATCATCCGCTGGATATTATCTGATACATCAGAGGATCGCGGAAAACAGGAACGGTTATGCCGGGCGCTCCGTTCAGCAGCAACGCATGCGCTCAGAGCGAGATAAAATGAGAGGAAATGACGCCCAGGACGGAATTCGAATCCGTGTCGACGGCGTGACAGGCCGTCATGATAGGCCACTACACTACCTGGGCACTCTTGTTTTTGTAGATCCCGCCTCCCGGATTCGAACCGGGGACATCGCGGTAGCCGCGCAGTTCGCCCGAGAGCGATTACTATACTACAGCCGCGCACTCTACCAGTCTGAGTTAAGGCGGGTCTCTGCTCTAACAATGTTAGAGTGAGACGTTATTAAAGATATCGCTTGGCCCCCTGGACGAGCCCATCAAACCAGTCATTTAAAGCATAATCATTTCTCTTTTTCCGTTCATTCGGCAGTTCTCTAAGAACACCATGTCTCCCTCCCTCACCCCCATCACGTAGAGCCAGGTATCAGTGAGTTTTATCTTCATGTCCGTATTGTGTCATGGCTTCCATAATCAAGCCTCTATATGCCAGCGTTCTCCCGGAAGCAATGGCACAAAGAACACTTCTTTCGTTCTTCCTGGCCTCGCCTGTTCTGGAGACTATCGCTGAAACCATTGAGCGTGAGTACTACGATCAAGAAACTCCACGACGGCACTATCCTGCTCTGTTGATGCTCAAACTCCTGGTTATCAAGTGTTTTCGCAAACTCTCCTATGCTCGCACCATCCAGACTCTCACCGAGGAGGATTGCGACAATCTCGGCATATCTCCAGACGATCCTCTGCCGCATCCAGCAACGCTTCACCACTTCGTGAAATATCGTCTTGGTGTGGACGGTCTGAAACATATCATGATACTGATTGGTACCACACTCGTACAGGTATGCGATACTAAGCGGATTGCCATCGTTGATTCTACCCCACTGGAAGCATCACGCTATGACCAGTATGCTCCATACAACCCTCACTACCGGGTTAAGATGGATAAAGCGCATATCTTTCATCTGGGCAGGTATCCTCTGGTGATGGTGTATTCTTCAGGGACTGATGCCGATGTCACACATCTTCTGACACTCATCGAAACGGTTGCGCTCATGCGCCCAGATCTTTACGGCGTACAGCTCGACGCTGCGTATGATTCCTTCGAGGCACATGCTCAGATCTGGTATCATCTGAATGCCTGGCCGTGTATCGCTTTCCGAGAAGGAGCGGTCGTACAGAAAGATGGGGAAGAGGACCGGATTCACCATTGGGTGAACAAACTCTGGAAAGCGGGAGGAGATGTGCATGCTACCTGGGAAGAGCAGTTGAAATTTCTCTTCCAACAGGGAAGAGTGGAACAGGTTGGGATGTTCTTCAGGAACAAGAACATCCTCAATCTAGAATTCCCAACACTCATGCAAGGCCGCGGTGAATGCGAGCGCGTGCATAATCACATCAAGACAACTGTCGTATTCCACCTCAAAGGAATACGAGACGAGAGTCGAGAACTCTACATGCTCCTTAATTTCATAGTATATCAACTTCTCCTTCTGGTTGGGTGTGAAGCAG
>JAAZID010000364.1 GCA_012510295.1 Methanomicrobiales archaeon
GAATTATTACTTTTCATACGGCATCAAGGGAGGAGCAGGAACGCAAATGCTTCAAAATCATCTCCACATCAGAGCCCCAGGAACGCTATCGATCCGATGCACCACTACAGATCCCGCAAAAGAAAGAATATTACCTCCCCGGAGCAACCATTTTCTGCATGTCTAGTCTGGCAAACTTCGATCCTGAAATCGCCGGCCTCATCGAGGAAGAGCGCCTGCGTCAGGTCAATGGGTTAGAACTGATCGCCTCCGAGAACGTCGTCAGTAAAGCTGTTCTTGAGGCGACGGGCTCCATAATGACCAATAAATACGCCGAAGGTTACCCCGGCAAACGCTACTACGGGGGTTGCGAGTTTCACGATCTCGTGGAAAACCTGGCACGCGACCGCCTGTGCAAACTCTTTGGAGCAGAGCACGCAAACGTCCAGCCGCACTCGGGAAGCCAGGCAAACCAGGCGGTATACTTCGCGTACCTGGGCTACAAGGATAAGATCTTGAGCCAGAGCCTCACGCAGGGAGGTCACCTCTCTCACGGCTCCCCGGTCAACATCACCGGGCGCTGGTACTCTATCTTCCACTACGGTGTCGATTCCGAGACGGAAACGCTCGATTACGCGGTTATCGAGGATATCGCCCGGATCGCAAAACCCCGGATGATCGTCTGCGGTGCAAGCGCCTACCCCCGCGAGATCGATTTCAAGGCGTTCCAGGAGATCGCCGATACCGTCGGCGCGCGGTGCATGGCTGATATCGCCCATATCGCCGGACTCTGCGCGACAGGGCACCACAACTCACCGGTCGGTGTTGTCGATATCGTGACGACGACGACCCACAAGACCCTGCGGGGCCCCCGGGGCGGCGCTATCATGTGCAGCAAGGAGGATGCGACCGCGATAGACAAGTCCATATTCCCGGGGATGCAGGGCGGCCCATTGATGCACATCATCACTGCAAAGGCGGTCTGCTTCAAGGAGGCGCTCACCCCCGCCTACAAAGACTACTGCGGACAGGTCGTCAAGAACGCACGAACCATGGCGAAGGTTCTCGCGGAGGAGGGGCTTGACCTCGTCTCCGGCGGCACCGATAACCACTTAATCCTGCTCGACCTGACCGGTGTCTCCACAAACCACGAGCACCTCACCGGCCTTGCGGCCGAGACCGCGCTCGGCGAGGCGGGCATCACCGTGAACAAAAACACCATCCCCCGCGAACAGCTCAGCCCCTTCGTGACGAGCGGGCTACGCATCGGCACGCCGGCGGTCACATCCCGCGGCATGAAGGAAGAAGAGATGAAACAGATCGGCTACTGGATCGCCCGGGTCGTAAAGGATGTCGCGAGGGACCGGACCTCAAAGAAGGCGATCACCGAGGTGAGAGAAGAGGTTATTGCTCTCGCGAGTAAGTATCCTCTCTACCCTGAAGTATCATGATACTCGACGGTAAAGCAGTCTCAGAAAAGAGGCTTGAGATCCTCAAGGAGAGGATAGAAGAGTCAGGGCTCTACCCGCGCCTTGCGACGGTCATCGTGGGCGAGGACCCGGGCTCAAAGCTCTACGTCCGCATGAAACACCGGGCCTGCGAGCGCGTCGGGATCGGATCTATCGGCGTCGAACTCCCGGAGGGCACCACCACAAAGGAGGTGCTTGAGGCAGTAGGACGCCTCAATAGCGACCCCGACATCAACGGCATCCTCGTCCAGCTCCCGCTACCGGCACAGATAGATACCACACGCGTCATCGATGCGGTCGCGCCCGGAAAGGACGTGGATGGGTTCCACCCCTATAACCTCGGGAGGCTCCTTGCCGGGGATCCGGTCTTCGCCCCCTGCACACCGCAGGGGATCATGACGATCCTCGAGGAGTACAGGATCCCGGTCAGCGGAGCACGCGCGGTCGTCGTCGGCCGGAGTATCGACGTGGGGAGACCCATGGCCGCCCTGTTCCTCAACGCCGATGCGACCGTCACCATCTGTCACTCAAAGACGAAGAATATCGAGGATGAGACGAGAAACGCCGATATCCTCGTCAGCGCGGTCGGGAGATTGAGGTTTATCAGACCGGAGATGGTGAAGACCGGAGCGACCGTCATCGATGTCGGGATCAACTACGACGAGCAGGGCAAACTCCATGGCGACGTCGATTTTGAGGGTGTGCGCGAGCGCGCGGGAGCGATAACCCCGGTCCCCGGCGGCGTCGGTCCCATGACGATCGCGACGCTTATGGAGAACACCTTCAAGGCAGCCAGGCTTGAGGCATGCTACAACGGCACTGTGCTGTAGGTCCCCTCAGGATCGGCGGCGGCGCTCCGGTTCGCCTGATGGGCGTCATCAACGCGAGCCCCGAGTCGTTCTACCGGGGCTCCTACACCCCGGTCGGGGGGATATATGATCGCGTCCTCGCCATGCAGGGAGCGGGGGCTGATATGATCGATATCGGGGCGCGGAGCACGGCCCCGGGATCGGTCCCGATCACCGTCGCCGAAGAGGTGGAACGGGTGGATGCGGTGCTCTCGGAGCTCGACGGGACCGGGGCCATCCTCTCGGTGGACACCCGCCACCCGGAGGTGCTCGATATCTGCCTCCGCCACGACGTCCACGCGGTAAACGACATATCCGGGCTTGCCGATGAGCGCTACGCGCGGGCGGTCGCAGACTCCGGGCTGCCGGTCTTTGTGATGGCGAGCTTTCATGAGCCAGGCGATGCCGCCGGGCTCGCCGGGACGTTCGCGGCACTTGAGACGGTCGTGGCGCGGTGTGCGCGTCTCGGGATCGATGAATACGTCCTTGACCCCGCTATCGGAAGATGGACCCCGGAGCGGACGAACGAGGATGACTGGGAGCTCTGCCGGAACTTTGAGACGTTCTTAACCTTCGGCCGCCCGGTGCTCGCTGCGGTCTCCCGGAAGACCTTCATCGGAGACCTGCTCGGGAGAGAACCGGAGGGAAGGCTCGCCGGAACCCTCGCGCTCACCATGGACCTGGTCAGGCAGGGAGCGGCGGTGGTGAGGAGTCACGACGTCGCCGAGACCGCCGACCTGCTCCAGGTACATGAGAAGATGAGAAAGATATGACAGGACTATCATACTCGGTGTACGGCCTTGTAACCCCCCTCGTCCGGGTCGGCGACGATATGACGGCGCATATCCTCGACGCCGCAGAGCGTTCTGGATGCGGTGGACTGCAGACCGGGGATGTCCTGGTCGTCGCCGAATCAGCCCTTGCCACCGCCGAGGGAAGGGTCGCGCACCTCGAAGATATCGAACCCTCTCCGGAAGCCCTCCGGCTTGCCGGGGAGTACGGGATGGACCCCCGTCAGGTCGAGGTGGTGCTCCAGGAGAGCGATCAGGTCGTCGGCGGCATACCGGGGTTCCTGCTCTGCATGAAGGGCGGGACTCTCCTCCCGAATGCCGGGATCGATGCCTCAAACGCTCCATCCGGCTCCGTCGTCCTGCTCCCGGCAGACCCGGATGCATCCGCCGTGCGGATACGCGCCGGGGTTGCACAGCGGACCGGGGCGGACATCGGGGTCATCATAGCAGATTCGAGGACGCATGCTATGCGTCTTGGGTGTAGCGGGGTCGCTATCGGGTGTTCGGGCATCCCCTCGGTGCTCGATGAGCGGGGAAAGCAGGATCTCTTCGGCCGCGAACTCGAGGTCACCAAACGGGCGGTGGCTGATTGTATCGCATCAGCCGCCGAACTCGTGATGGGAGAAGCGGATGAGTGCGTCCCCGCGGTCATCGTCCGGGGGACGGGCCTTCCCATCGGCGATCATGCCGGGGTCGATACCATCGATGCTTCAGAGTGTCTCTTTATGGGCGTTGCGCTGCACACCGACCCGTCCCTTCTCGTCGATGGCAAGGGTAAACCCTGAGCTCTCCAGGAACTCCCTGCTCCTCCTTCCCTTACCGTGGATAAGGATCTCGACGAGGTCTTCTTTCTCATCGATGTCGGTCGACATCCGGAACGAGTCGATGATATCGACCGAAAAACCGCACTCCTCTGCTATCGCCATGTGATCGAGGAAGCTTGCGCCGTAAAAATCAGCGCGGAAGCACCGGGGGTTCTTCAGGAAGATGATGTTTGTCCCCCCGCCCCGGCCCGGCACGATGGCCATATCCTTCTCGGTCCGGATCAACCGCTGGATATCCCCGGCGGTCACCAGGGGGAGGTCAGCCATGATGATGAGCGCAGGGCAGCGGAACTGCCCGAGTGCCCAGTTGATCGCCTCGTTCAAGGACTCGTTTCGGACGGCGATGAGTGCATCCTCATGGCTGAAGGGGTGCGTGCAGAGCAGTGTAGCGCTACACCCTGATCTCAGCACAGAGGCGATCACATCGTTTAGCATCGTCCGGGCGAACGCTTCCCGCTCCTCCTGGCTGAGGATGCACGAAAGGCGCGTTTTAGGATTTACGGGCTTAAAGGGGATAAGCGCGTGAAAATACATTATGAAACGGTTGTCGGGGCAGCGTCAAAAAGGCATCGGTAAATTGCTTTCCCGCCTGCGCAAGATGACCCCCTTTGACTGCTCCAGCGCAGTTATTCACACCGTTATCCCGGAGGCGGGGTCATGCTCCCATCCCGGCTACGCCGGTTCTGGTTCATACAGGCGTTGAGAACCTCATCCATCAACCAGAGCGCCCCCTCGACCCCGACCACCGCCCGGGAGTGCAAGAAGACCCGATCGCGGATCGGTGGCGTCAGGCCGACGAAGGCGGCATCCCCGGCGAGCGTCTGCTCATAGGAGGATCCGAGGATCAGGTCCGGCTCAGCGTCGCGGATCATGGCCCCGATGGTCGCAAAATCGGTTGCCCGGGGGTCCGGATCGTCCCGGGCCGCGATACAGGCGATATCGGCATCGAGATATTTTTTGAGCACTCCAGCCGCGAGATCAGCGTAGGAGCGGCCGGAGAAGATCGCTACCCGTGGAGGATCGAACCTCCGGAGGTACTTGCCGCACGCCTTCCGGATCCGTGCATCGGCCCATGCGATCTCCTCCCTGACCGGCCGGGCATCGATACCGTCGACCGCATCGCAAAGCGCATCGATCGTCTCGGAGACGGCATCGAGGCCGAGGAGCGACCCGCACCACCTCCCGACACCGCTTGCGAGATCGGGGTTCGTCCCGACGGTGAAGGGCGCCGCCCGGCGGGTCGCAGCATAGGTATCCAGGCAGAATGTGGTGGCGACGGTCGCCCCGGCCAGGGAGAGCAGTCGCCGTGCCTCAAGGGCGTTTCCCCGGCAGAACGGGTCAGTGCAACAGAGGCCGTCGATGTTGACCCCGGGGGCGTCAGGGTCCACCTCAGGCGCGATCTCCGCGAGCGCCTTGTGGTATCCTGCCTCCAGATCCCCGAGGAACCCCGGACTATCGACGATGAAGACCCGCTCATCCCGGGCGAGACTCCCGAGCTCCTCGCCCATAACAGCAGGGACACATGTGTTGACCACCGCTATCCGGTCATACCGGCCCTCGAGCTCCCCGATCACCTCCTGCAGTCGGGATTCTGTACCAAATATGACCTCGTTCTCGATGAGGAACGTCCCGTAGATAGGAACCCCGATGAGGGATGCGGGGTAGAAGTAGCATCCGCTCGAACCGTGGACGACGACAGCGAGGTCTTCAAAACCCGCCAGGCAGGCGACCGCCCCGGTCATTGCGCAGGGCCAGAGTGGGTTTTCGCACGGGATATGAGGATCGTCCGGCATTTACAAGATCATGGAGGCGGCAGAATATAAAGCACGATCTCTCCCTGCACCTCGATATGCCGTAAAAAGGGGAGATGAGTTATCCCTGAGCGTCCAGATCCCGCTTGACGACCAGGATCGGCTGGTGGGCGTTCTTGATCACGTACTCAGAGACCGTCCCGAGCAGGCGGTCACGGAGGTTTGACCGTCCGTGGGATCCGATGACGATGAGTGAAGCCCCCTCCGCGTCTGCCGCTTTCACGATCTCCTTTCCCGGGTTGCCGATAGGTACCCTGACGATCACCTCCAGACCCTCCTTCTCAAGCGCCCGGCGGGCATCGATGACCTGATGATGAACCCCCTCCCGCAACCTCTCCTGTACTTCATCCTTCTGATCTGATACGGTTCCAAGGAATCCCTGCCCCCCCGAGGCGATCAGTGTGACGTCCTTTGAGTCGATGACGTGAACGAGGATCACCTCCCTGGTTCCCGCCTCCCGGAGCGTGGGGATGTAGCCCAGCACCTTCATGGAAGGCTCTGAAAAATCCGTTGGAAATAAGATGCGCTTGAACATACTCATGACCTCCTCCTCTGGTAATCTACTCTCTTGCAGGCTAGATATTTAACTTATGGGGATGGAAGGAGCGAGGCAGGAAATCTCCGGCTGGAAGGCTGGGGATGAGGGCAGAACCGCTCTTCCTCTCTCCGACAGATACGCCACCCCGGGAACTGCATTCCAGCGCGCCTGAGATTGTACAGGCACATTAGAGAGCCTCTCTGGGGCCCGGGAGATCTTTGAAGGGACAGAGCCGGGGGGGCAGGGTGAGGAGGAGCGCGAAGCGTAGAATCGACCTCTTCCGGTCACCTATATTCAAACAGCCGGGTCAGGATGGTGATCGCACCCGCTGCCATATCGACGAACGATCATCGGCGGTGCAGACCCGGGGCCTCGATCAACAGGGCAGAAAACAGCAACGGGCGTCAGAATAGATACAATAGAGAGAAAAGGATACACAAAAAGACGACGTCAAGGGGGGAAGTGTCTCCGTGATCCAGGTCTCTCTGGGTACTTTTAGTCGGGTTTAGTATATAATTGTTGTTAATTCCAACTGATATAATATAAAGGTTTGGCAGGTTACCCGGATGTTCACGAGGCGAGGCGGTGTCAGGTTCTCACTTCAGCGGAGGTGCAGAATCTCCTCCAGCATCCCTGACGATCGGCTTCACCCTCCGTAGTAAATCGATCGCCCTGAAAGGTGAGGTGACTATCGAGCGCTCCGGTCCATGAACCGGTGCGCGGCAGGCCTCAAGTTTTTCCCTTGAGAACACCCCTGGAGAATTATTTCACGGTATCTGCATCTTTTCACCCCGTCGATGGCGACCAGGGGGCGCGATTGAGATCCCGGCAACCGGCCGGACGATCCCTCTCTGCTGAAATACAGACCGTTACGGATAATTTTTGTTTCACGGACCTGCCCGGAAGGGTTTTTCAGCCATCAGGGCGACGCTATATCGCTATAATGGATTTGTGCGCGTAATTTCGATTTTCCGGCTCAGGGCAAAGTTTATTTATGCATGAAGATATCGTTCCACTCCATGAAACGAATGTTTGGTATCCTTGCCCTCATGGTGGTCGCAAGCATCATGATCGCAGGGTGCGTACAGCCAGAAGGGAATGATACGGTGACCCCCATCCCTACAACACCGGCGGCCACCGAGACCCCACTGGAGACAGTGACAACACCGGCAGAGGTCGAGACCACTGCCGTGATCGGGGGGACTGCGACAACACCGATAGAGACCGAGACCACTACCGTGATCGAGGGGACTGCAACAACACCGATAGAGACCGAGACCCCGCCACCGCCATCGCTTGGTGCGGAGGCCATCCTGATCACCGAGGATGGATTTAGTCCGGAGACACTCGCCATCCCGGCGGACACAACCGTGACCTGGATCAACGATGCTATAATAGACCAGATCATCACGATCACGGGACCGTCTGGAGTCATTGAACTCGGGATGATCGAGCCCGGTGGTTCAGCTGACTACACCTTCACAGAGACCGGGGAGTACACCTACGTATCGGCAGAGACCGGACTTGAGGGGACGGTCACCGTCACCGAGAGCATAACTCCATAACCCTATTTTACTTGCCAGCGGGTGCAGGGTCGGTTCCCTACCCCCGCCGGTATGCCCCGGCAGCCTGCACTAACCTCTCCGCAAATCCTGCCGTGAAGTAAGCGTGGGTGTACTGTCCGACCGCGTTCTGCGCGACGAGACCATCCCTGCCGTCGTCGATCCCCCGGCCCCGGAGGAGTTCCAGCGCAAACCTCGCGTCGGGAGCAGGTTCGAGTCTCGAATAGTGGTACTCCTGACCCCGGAAGGTGGAGCCCGGCGCGAGCACCGCTGTAGCGCCGGCAACCCTGGCTTCGATGTAACCGAGGGCCTGGATGCGGTCGGTCATCACCGCCGACGCCGGGAGTGCCCCCGTCATCGGGTAGTCGCCATCAACGGTTCTGATCCGCTCTGAGAGGTACATGAGCCCGCCGCACTCGGCAAAGACCGGCATACCGTCATCGACCGCACGTCGTACGTCCTCCCGGCACCGGGAGGCGGCGAGCACCTCTGCGTGGAGCTCCGGGTAGCCGCCCCCGATGTAGAGTGCATCCACATCCGGGAGCCGGTCGGCCATCGGTGAGAACGAGACAAGTTCTGCCCCGGCCTGCGTGAGACGGTCGAGGTTATCGGCGTAGTAGAAGCAGAACGCCGCATCGCTCGCAACACCTATGCGGACATGCGCCTCCGTCCGGTCCAGAGGCTCCGGCGGTGCCGGGAGGGGCGGGGCCGACCGCGCAAGGTCTACGATCCCCGCTATATTGCAGGTCTCCTCCACGACCGCCCCGAACCGGGCCATCGCATCATCCTCGGACGCCATCTCAAGCCCGAGGTGCCGGCTCCTGACCGCGAGGTCTTTTCGTCGAAAAACCCAGCCACAGGCGGGGATGCTCTCGGTAATCTCGATCATGGCCCGGTGTCGCGGACTCCCGATCCGGTTGAATATGACCCCCGCGACCCTGACCGCCGGATCAAACCCCGCGTACCCCCGGACCATCGCGTGCACGCTCCTCGATGCCCCCCCGGCATCCACCACGAGGATGACCGGGGCATCGAGTATCTTCGCGACGTGGGCGGTACTTGCGGTATCACTCCCCTCAAGCCCATCGTAGAGCCCCATAGCGCCTTCGACGACGGCGATATCAGCCCCCGTGGTGGCAGAGAGGAATGTCTCGCGCACACCCTCTTCCCCCATCATGAACGGGTCGAGGTTGCGCGATATCCGGCCGCATATGACCGAGTGGTGCGTGGGGTCGATGAAGTCCGGGCCTACCTTGAAGGGCTGGACGGCAAACCCCCGGGCGGTGAGCGCTGCCATCAGGCCGCTTGCAAGCGTGGTCTTGCCGCATCCGCTGTGGGTTCCGGCTATGATAAATCGTGGAATCGGGCGCATAAGATGGGTCTAGTGTTGAATACAGGAGGACATAAACATGCCCGCTAAAACAGTTTGCCGGAGGGCCGGGAGCATGCGTACTCATAGGAAAACCCTTACTAGAATCAGGGCAGGGCTGTGAACCGGCTTTCAGGATCGTGGGCCGAGGAGCCCCCCGACTTAAGTCGGGGGATGAATCGGTCCTCTACAGAATCCAATACAC
>JAAZID010000054.1 GCA_012510295.1 Methanomicrobiales archaeon
CCATCGTCTCGGCAAACTGTCTCTGCATGTCGGCGAAGAGTTCGTCAAACTCCGCCCTGAGCCCGTAGGGTGTTCTTCTCCATGCCATTGGATCTTCTCCTGTAGTTTGGACAGGGTCTGAGGGTGTGAGCATGATATATATGTTCGCGTGGAGGGGTGGCGGCAGGTGGGCAGGGCTGATGGCGTGTGGGTGATTTCCGTGAACCCGATCTATCTCCTGGAAATTTTGATTAAAAGTGTTTGTCTGTGGGAGTCTGAATCGGTAGCGTTATCACACTCTCCCTTCCACTGGTTCACTATGGATATCGCGGCGAGGTTTGACAGCATGAACCTGCCCTCTCCGGTCATGAAGGCAGTTCTCTCGGCGTTCGGGGTGCAGGATGAAGGTCCTTGATGCTGTGCGCCGGGTGCTTGAGGAGGAAGGCGGTCCCCTGCACTACAAGGAGATCACGGAGCGCATCCTCGACCAGGGACTCTGGAGGGCGGAGGGGCTGACGCCGTGGAATACCGTCAATGCCCAACTTGCAGTGGATATCAGTAGAAATGGAGATCAGTCTTTATTCTATCGTGCTGCCCCGGGTGTATATGGCATCCGGGGGGGCTCTGCTCCAGAGCCTGGTGCCCGTATGTCCTTCCTTGATGCCGCTGAGGCGGTGCTTGAGGAGCATGCCGGCCAGGAGCCGATGCACTACCGGGATATCACCGGGAAGGCTCTTGATCTTAACCTGATCGAGACCGAAGGGTTGACGCCCGAGGCGACGATGTACGCCAGTATCCTCGCCGAGATCCAGCGGCAGAACAAACGAGGGGAACTTCCCCGGTTCGAGAAACTCGGCAAGGGCTACGTCGGGCTGACCCGGTGGCACGAGCAGGGGCTCCCCTATCAGATCGAGGTGCATAACCGTGAGGTGCGGGAGTGCCTTATGCAGCGGCTCGGGGCGATGGACCCCACCGCGTTTGAGGAGCTTGCAGGGGAACTCCTCGCAAAGATCGGGTTTGAGGATGTCGTTGTCACCCGGGCGGGAGGAGATGGCGGCATCGATGTCCGGGGGACGCTTGTCGTCGGCGATGTCATCAGGACAAAGATGGCGGTCCAGGTGAAGCGCTGGAGGAGCAACATCCAGGCACCGGTCGTGCAGCAGGTCAGGGGCTCCCTCGGGGCGCACGAACAGGGGTTGATCATCACCACGGGTGACTTCTCGGCCGGCGCCCGGCAGGAGGCGGAGCAGCCGGATAAGACACCCATCGCCCTGATGAACGGTGAGCAGATGCTGAGCCTGCTCATCGAGCATGATATCGGGGTGGTGCGGAAGTCGTACGATATCATCGAGCTTGAGGAGGATGAGGAATGATCGCACGTTGTGGCGTGGAGGGGCCTCTATGAGGCCTGCACCCTACGTTCCAGAGCCCCTGCCCCCGGCCGGTATCGACTGGGAGAGCCACATCCCGCAGATTGCGTCGGCGAACCGCGCCCTCGCCCGGTACGACGGTATCCTCCAGGCGATCCCGAATCCCGAGATCCTGCTCTCGCCGCTCCTGACGCAGGAGGCGGTGCTCTCCTCAAGGATCGAGGGGACGCAGGCGTCGCTTGAGGATGTCCTGCGGTTTGAGGCAAACCCGAGGGAGGAGATCAGCGAAGGTCGCATCGCTGATATCCAGGAGATCATCAACTACCGGGAGGCCCTGCGTGCAGCGGTGGATGCTCTTCTGGTCCGGCGACTGGATGTAGCACTGATCTGCGACCTGCACCGGATCCTGCTCGCCGATGGTCGGGGCATGGACCGGGGGCCGGGGTGTATCCGGGAGATCCAGAACTTCATCGGGAGGGACGCTCACATTGAGCACGCGATCTTTGTCCCGCCGGCGCCGGAGGATGTTCCCCGGGCGCTCGCTGACTGGGAGGCTTACCTGCAGGGAGAGGAGAAGGATATACTCGTCCAGCTCTCGGTCTTAAAGGCGCAGTTTGAACTCATCCACCCGTTCTGTGACGGCAACGGACGTATCGGGCGGATGCTCGTGCCGCTGATTCTCTATGAGAAGGGGTTGATAGGAAGTCCGATGTTCTATATCAGCGCCTACCTTGAGCGGCACCGGCCGGCTTACTACGAGCGGCTGCTCGCGGTCTCCCGTGACGGTGACTGGAGCGGCTGGATAGGGTTCTTCCTCCGCGCAATCGAGGAGCAGGCAGGGGCGAACGGCCGGAAGG
>JAAZID010000365.1 GCA_012510295.1 Methanomicrobiales archaeon
AAAGCGGAGTGGAATAGGATCATCGTCACGACGGCGATACCCCGGGCGAGATCGATCTCCCAGTAACGTTTTGCAGGCAATCCGCCGTCCCTGCCGTCAGAAGACTCTTCGCCTGACCGGTGCGCCACAGGCAGGACAGACCTTTGTCCCGGCGATCTCCCTGCTCTGCTCCTCGGTGGGCTCGTTATAGATCCGGGAAAAACCGCACTCCTGACTACACTCAAGGACGATGAACGGGTTACAGATCCGGCCCAGTTCTCATTCCCCCATTGCTCTGTTGCACAGACATTGATCATCTCTCATGGGGATGCTGATACTATAAGCGTTTACCCGGGAGCCCGAAGAGGCAGCATTATGCCCCGCCCCTCCCTATCCTGATCGGTAGTACCATGAGCGATGGGGACGAGCATATCATAGAGGCCATCGGCAGATGCCGGATCGTGGTCAGAAGCGGCCGGGTGGTCGAGGTCGGGATGCCGGAGATAGAAGATTGCTCCCTGGCACAGCGTTTTGCCTGCCCGGTCAGAGAGATGACGCCGGATGCGATACGCGAGAACATCGAGGCGCGTATACGGACATTCGGGATGTGCACGCCAGAGCGGGAGGTTCTTGCCGGATCGGACTTTGTCCTCTTCGGGGCATCCGAGCTCCTGAGCGGCGCTATCCGGCAGGGGTTGCTCGACGCCGTGGTGATCGTCTCCGATGGGGCCGGGACACTGGTTGCAACGAACCCTGCCCTCGTCCAGGGGATCGGCGGCCGGATGTCTGGTCTCCTGAAGACGAGCCCGATCCCCGAGGTGATCGCGCGGATCGAGGAGAACGGGGGCAGGGTTCTCGATCATGAGACCGCCGCGATCGATCAGGTTGCCGGCGTCGCCCTGGCGACAACGCTCGGGCACCGGCGGATCGCTGTGACCACCGCTGATGCCGCGGAGGCGGCAGCCATCAGGGACCGGTTCCCGGATGCCGTGATCGTCGGTGTCCACCTGACCGGGATATCACAGGAGGATGCAGCCCTGATGGCCGGCACGGCCGACCTTGTCACCGCCTGCGCATCACGCCACATCCGTGAGGAGGCCGGGAAGACCGCGCTCCTGCAGGCAGGAAAGTCGATACCGGTCTTTGCGATGACACCAGCCGGAAAGGCGATCATCCTTGCAAAGGTGGAGGAGGCCGACCGCCCCCTCATCATCCACGGTGCGCGCCTCCCGGTCGAGGGGTCGCAGTCGCCTTCACCGCTCTGCTGACGCAGGTGGTGTTAGAGGCCCCGATCCTGGATATGCACGTGATCCAGTATATCGGAGAACTCCGAGAGGACGATATCAGCCGAGACCTCCACTGCCCTGCTCCGATACCAGGCGCCGTACGCTGCAAACGCGGTCACCATGCCGAGTTGCTGCCCGGGAGCGATATCGCGCGCCAGGCTATCGCCCACCATCATCGCTCCCTCCGGCGTCGCGTCAAGCTTTCGGAGGGCGTAGAGGAGAGAGGCGGGTTCGGGTTTCCGCTGCCCTGAGACATCCGGGGTCACCACGACCTCGAAGAAATCGATGAGTCCGGTCTTCCGGAGCCGCCGGTCAGCCTGGACCGACTCCGCGTCGGTGGCGATTGCAAGCCTGATCCCGGCTTCCTGCAGACACTGGAGGGTCTCTTCCACACCCGGATAGGGCTCGACGAGGTCGAGTTTCACATCCTCATAGGTACGACAGCAGACCTCGAGCGTCAGGGGCTGGTACACCTCGAGCGCCTCAAGGTAGTCACGTATGTTCCTTGTATCCTCAAACCCGTAGACCCCCCTGAGAAACATCCGGAAGAGCGCCTCGGGGTCTCCTGTGCCAAGGTAATCTACAACGCACCGGCATGCCTCAAGCTTCGCTTCCACAAAGTCAAAGAGGGTGTTGTCCATATCACAGACGACCACCCCTACCTGCTGATACCGAGTGTCGAGAGTTGCCTGCATATTTTTATGTCTCGTGAAAATTCATGATATTCCGAATCATCTCTAAATCGCATCTTCAGTTCATCAAGGTTGTTGCTCTTCCCTCCATACTCCCCGAAGATCGTTATGCCGTTACACTGGATAAACCCGAATACGACAGCCAGATTGAAGAGCAATCGCCGGAGTTCCGCCGGCGTGCAGGAGGTAACTTCCATAGTATATGGGCGATCAAAGTAGAAGTACTCAAGCCCCTCTGCCATGCAGAGATCGGCCATGTAGATATCGGCGGTCAGAAGGACCGGGAGGGCATACCGCTCCTCCTCGAACTTCCGGAGGGCCCTGACGATGTTTCGGTCGTTCTCCTCCGAGAGGTGCGAGTGCGGATCCGGTGACGCTACCTCCGTCGCTCGATCGCGGATGGAGCGGTACTCGTTCAACGCGAGGTATGCCGCTTTCCGGGACCGCTTTGTCCGCTTATTCTCAAGTTCACCGATGAACTCACGGTGGTCCGGGGCGTATGCCACCATCTCCTCGATCTTTTTTGCCGAATATTTGCGATTGATGGCATACGCTATCTCATCCCGTACTGTATCGACAACCAGGTAGGATGTATGATTGATCTCCGGGTTGTTCGTCACGAAACGATGGTAGAAGAGGTTTGTGTCGAGGCCGAAGAAGACGGTCTTCTTCAGCTGTTCATAGGAGGTGAGCATCTCATCGAAGGCAGCCCAGTTCGTGTAGCCGGCGATACCGCTTGCGAGCATGCACTCCCTGAAGTCAGAGTACGAGGGCAGCTCGCCGGCGATCGGTTCGTATTTTGAGAGCCAGTCGAGGAAGGTCTCCCGGGAGGCAGGGAGATCGAGCTGGAAGCCCATCCCCTCAGGGCGGGCGATCAGGAAGTCTCCCTCGTAGAGAGGATACGATACGCGGATATCATCGAGACTGTTCTCAAGGATCTGCAGCTCGTCCTCCCTGATGATGAGATCGTTCATACTTCCAGCTCCTCCACGAGATCCCGGAGCTGCTGGACCTGGTGCGGGATCATCATATACGGTTTTGCAACATCATCGAGGCTCTGCATGGCGAGGTAGTAGATATGCTGGATGCGAATCTCTGCAAGTGATATCGCGATGAGCGCTCCTGCGACCGTGACCTTCCGGCCCGATGTGATGTCAATCGCAACATCGAATCCCTGATCGATAAGATCTTCAGCGAGCGTCCGGATTGCTGCCCCGGCTCTCATGAAGTCTGCCTCAGGCAGAACCTCGATCGTTATCGCGGGGGAGAACCCGTACTCCTCAGAGACTATCTGGATCGCACTGACCGCGATTGGCACACCTTCGGCATACAGCTCCTCGGTGACGATAATGACCCGTTCGGGGCGCAACCCTTTCTCCCGCAGGGCTGCATGATAAGCGTTGACCAGCGCCCATGTTGAGCGTCCAAGAAGTGTTATGTAAGCATCACCAGACACAGGTATCACGGGATCTATCACTGTTCAAGACTCATCCTGCTGTCATATAGGCTTTGCCGGAACTTCGATCCCGGGAACAGAGATTGAAGAGGATATTTCAGGCTGCATAATCGCATTTTCCCGACCTCTTTGCAGGGAATGTACCTGCTCCGGGAACTGCATCCGGCATCCCACCAGACGAGGAAAGTATTCCGCCCCCGGGGCATTAAAAATAAGTCTTTTACGCAGCAGAAATCGGAAAAACACGAAAACTATTTGGTAAATTTATTATGAGGGACTCTCCCATAGTGGTACAGGAGAGCGCGGAAATGTACCCCGGAGAGGTATGATCGATGAGCACCAGAAAAAGGAGATCACGGACACCAGCTGATACCTGGGGGCTGGTGGACCCGGAACGCCAGAGGAAGGCGCGCCAGGATGCTATCGACGATGGCGACTTAATTGAGATCACCCGGATGGGAAGAGACGCCGGCATCATCTACCCCCTCGCGGTCTCGGCACGGGCAGCACAGAGCATGGTTCCGTTCCCGAACATACCGCAGGAGAATGTTACTGAGAACTTATGGGATACCCTTCATGCGTTCAGGGAGAGGGCTACTACAACGACTTCTGAGGAGTTTGAGTTCCAGGCGAGTCTCTACCAGAACGGCCTTGTCCCCACCATCACCTTCAAGGCTACTGTCTCCCCGGGAGACGACGGCGAACCGGTTATCACCATCATGATGCCGGATGAGGACTGGGAGACGATAGGGCGCGGTCACCACAACACGTGCGACACGATGCTCACCGTCGACGAGGTGGCTTCGGCCCTGAATTTCACTCCCGGCCGGATCCGGGAGTTCATCAGGGA
>JAAZID010000366.1 GCA_012510295.1 Methanomicrobiales archaeon
ACCCTGCCCACACACTCCAGTTCCGCGATCGGGAGATCCGGGTGCTCACCGGAGAGCTCGAAGAGGAGTTTCATCTCCATGGTATTGGCGTGGCGCGGTGATAAAACGCGTGCCCGGCCGGGCGTCCCCTCATCTGGTGCGGCACGGGCGCACCACATCCCGGTGGTTTTTGCGGCATGCTACCTGTGGCTCCGGATTGAGGTTCTGCGCCCGGAGGCGCGAAAATTCAGCGAAACAATCCACCCGGGATCCTCAATGCATAGCGCACCCTGCGGGCGTATCAGCCCGGATCCAGTCACCCCTCAAACCACCCTCCTGAACTAACCCTTGAACTATATAAATCCTGCTCAGAAAGCCAAATATCCTCTAACCTCATCTCCGTCCTCATAGAATTCCAAAGATATATATAGGAGTGTCTGGTTCATACCAATGAACTAAAGGTGTCAATATGCAACTGCCACGAGGTCGGTTCCATCGCCTCATCAAGTCCACGACAACCCGTGCTTTGATGGAAGAGATGGGCTCAAAACAGTTTACCGGGATCTGCACGATCGTTCCTGGCAGTGGGAGTGCTGTACTGGTATTCGATGAAGGTCTGGTGGTGCTTGCTGAGTATGGTGGCATAAAAGGGCAGCAAGTACTTGAGACGATCCAGGAGGGTATTGAGGGTGAAGTAGCGGCAGAACTGAATCTTCTGACGCCTGAGCAGATACAACTCACCCTGGAATTTAACCCGTCGTTTGCGACCGGGATCCAGAAGGATTCCCCGCCGGGTAAGGCAACCCCTGGAGGTGTGAGGTCATTCACTAACCCCGGGAAGACTCCTGCAACACCTGTATCGAAACACCGGACAGGATCCTCTGCTGAGAGGCGCCGGATCCCCATGCCCGGGGTAAAATCCGCACAGGAGACGACTGCACCACCCCCACTATCAGGGGATGGCGAGATTGATGCACTCATCAGGAACATGGAAGAGATAGATGTCGATCAGCTCGTCAGTAACTTCAGGGTGGATTGCAAGACCATGCTTAAAAAGATCCATCTTGATCACCTTATCCAGGAGAAGGATGCATAAATGCAGGAGTTGATAACAGAGTGAATTCAATAGACATTATCCAGTTTTTCCTCCTGGTCATCACGATAACGATGGTGGCCGGGTTTGCTGGTGTTGTATACTACCTCGGGAAGATCTATCAGGTTCTCACCAGACCGGAGTACGAGGGTTCCACCGGCGGTACGGGAACGCCCGGAGAGCCGTCCCGCGCCGGACCTGCGCCCCTCCGAAGAGAGATCGACCCCTGGAGAACCGGGAGCCTTGAGGAGAGCCTGGGGGCGATCACCAGGAAGTACGGCCTCGCCTCCTTCACGCTGGCGACCGCAGACGGTCTCCTGATCGGTTCAACAAAGAAGGATGCGGAGGATGAGGCAGCCAGGTGCAGCTACCTCTACACACAGGGGAGGGTGCAGGACGAGACCGGGGTGGAGCTCTTCGGTATTCCCCACTGTGGGGAGACGGTTATCGGTATAGCCTGCCCTTCGGAGCCTCTCTCCACCGAATTGACAGATGCGCTTGAGCAGGATACCCGGGATGTCCTGAACCACTGGGCATAGGGTTGAATACCAACAGTGAGTGGTTATATGGTAAAAGTATACACAATTGCATCCGGTAAAGGCGGCACCGGTAAAACGACGATCACAGCGAACCTGGGGCCGATGCTGGCACAGTATGGAAAGAAGACATGTATCCTGGATGCCGACGTCGGGATGGCGAATCTCGGTCTCATCCTGGGGCTTGAGGGCATGCCGGTGACCCTGCACGAGGTGCTGGCAGGGAAAGCACGTGTCAAGGACGCCATCTACGACGGCCCGTTCGGTGTAAAAGTGGTGCCGTGCGGTCTCTCCCTGCAGGGCTTTCAGCAGGCGAGTCCGGAGCGGTTGAAGGATGTCATGACCGACCTCGTGAGCGAGTTTGACATCCTGATCATGGATGCTCCTGCCGGGATAAGCAGGGATGGTGTCATCCCGCTGACGATCGCTGATGGGGTAATCCTTGTCATAAATCCCGAAATTTCCGCTATAGTTGATTCCTTGAAGACAAAGATCCTGACCGAGACGGTCGGCGGGCATGTAGAGGGTGCTATCGTCAACCGGGTCTTCAATTCCGGAGACGAGTTCAATCACGCACAGATGGAGAAGCTCCTCGGGGTCAGGGTGCTCGGTGTGGTTCCGGAAGATGCGAATGTGCGGCGTGCATCAGCCGGCCGGTCTCCGGTCGTGGTGAAGTATCCCGCATCCGGCGCATCCAGGGCGTTTAAGCGTATATCAGCCGATATAGCAGGCATCGAGTACGTTGAGGAAGAGAATTCTACGTCACGGGAGGGGTTCGTCGAGCGACTGGCCCGGGCCCTCTTCCGGTCGAAGGCCCGGGATGGTTGAGGGAGGCTCCAGACTGCCTGCCGCTGCCACCGGAAAAAGCGATAGATAGATCCTCACCCCTCCTTTCTACAGATATCCCCTCCATTCTTTTCACCTGACATAGGATCCTGCGAGCGTCATGGAATTTTTGGACCTGTGCTCTTGAGGAGAGATCTGGTGCCCGGATGTTCACAGCGCCGCAAATTGTCCTGATGGCGACGTAAAAGGATAAAATCGCTAAATCTTATGTTTGGTGCCTTGTTATTGTGGTTAATGAGTTATATATAACTATATTTTTATAGCAGAAGATAGTAACCACACTCAGAGGCTGATAATGGATATACGTGTGGATAAGGACGCATGCGTCGGGTGCGGTCTCTGCGTCAAGGATTGCCCGATGCATGTGTACGAACTCCAGGACAATGTAAGTGTCCCGGTCAGGCCCAACGACTGTATGGGGTGTCTCTCCTGCCACGAGATCTGCCCGGCCCAGGCCCTTGAGCATCGTGGTATCTATCCTGCCCGGCGGCACTATATCGACATAAAAGTCTGTGAGATGCTCCGGAAGGTGATCTGATGAGCGCCAGCTACATCGACGAGATGCACGAAGCCTTCCGCTCCGAGCTCGTCTATCGTCCTGAGGAGATCCCCCTTGAGTGCACACCAGGCCCGAAGGAGATGGAACAGACGCTCCACGGCGTGATGAAACTCAACGGCCTGATCATCAGGTCGCTCGAAGAGATCGCCGGCAGGGGAGCAAACGCGGTCACATACCGGGCCGGGAAGAAGTTCGGTCACGAGATCGCCAAGTACTTCCAGAAACGGGAAGACGTAGAAGGGGCGCTCCGCGAGCTCTCCGACCTCTTACGCGGCCAGTACTCGTTCGAGGTCTGGAAGCCCGAGGGTGAAGAGTCGTTCATCATCGAGAAGGACGGTGAGACCTTCATCTACCTCGTCTTCCACGACTGTATCGTCCGCCAGACGCTCAGGCGCAACGGTCTTGAACAGGGCGGTCCGCTCTGCCAGACTCTCTACGGCTACGTCGTAGGCGCGATCGAAGAGATCACCGGCAGGAAAGCCCGGCTGGAGATCGTCCATACCGGCCCGAACGCCTGCCTGAAGAAATTGATCCTGAAATGAGGCGGAGTCATGAAGATCGCTATTGAGGAACTGGCCGGGTGTTCGGGATGCACGATCGCGGTGCTCGATCTCCACGAGATGCTCCTTGATGTCATCGAAGCGGCTGACATCGTATACTCTCCGGTGATCATGGATGTGAAAGAGCCCCCCGGGGATATCGATATCGCATTCGTGACCGGTGCCGTCCGGAACGAAGAGAACCATGAACGTCTCAAAAAGATCCGGAGATGCTCAAAGACGCTTGTCGCGCTTGGAACCTGTGCCTGCTACGGCGGCATATCGGGTCTCTCGATGCTGAGCTCAAACGAAGACCTCTTCCGGTACATCTACCAGGAGGTGGAGACGGCAAAGCCTGACGGGGTTATCCCGACCGATGTGCCACCGTTCCTCTACCGGGCGTTCGCTGTAGGTGATCTTGCAAAGATCGACTATTATATCACGGGCTGCCCGCCAAAGGAGGCGTTTTTGAGGGAGATTATCCCGGCGATGATCGCAGGCGATACCCTTGAACTCTCGCGCAAATCCGTCTGCTCGGAGTGTGACCGGTTCATGGGGCCGGTCGAGAACTGGTCCCTCAAGCACCGGCACGAGGGTGTGCCCGACCGCGAGCACTGTCTGCTCGGGCAGGGCTACCTCTGCCTCGGGAGTGTCACGTTCGGCAGGTGCGGGGCGGCCTGCCCGAAGAACAACATACCGTGCCACGGGTGCAACGGACCGTCGCTCGATATACTCCGCGAACCCTGCCGGGACATATACAACATGATGGTGCGGCGGATATCGGACCTCACCGATAAGCCGGCGAAGGAGGTGGAGAAGGAGCTCTACGACGTCGCTCACACGATGTATGCCTTCACCATCGGGAGCCTGATAATGGAGGACAAAGAGACGTCAAAGATCCGCGACCTGGTAAAGGAGAGGGGACGATGAAGGAGATCACGATAAGCCCGGTGACCCGGGTGGAGGGCCATGCCAATGTGAAGGTCTTCCTCAACGATCAGGGGGAGGTTGATTCGGCGCATTTCCAGGTCGTGGAGCTCAGGGGGTTTGAGAAGTTCCTCGTCGGGGCGGCGATCGAGGAGGCGCCCCGGATCACGCCCCGGATCTGCGGTATATGCCCGTCAGCCCACCACCTGGCGGCGGCGAAAGCGACCGACCGGATATTCGGTGTTGAACCGCCGGCGACCGGCAAGAAACTCCGGGAACTCCTCAATATCGGGCAGTTCATCCACTCCCACTCCCTCCATTTCTTCATGCTCGCGGCGCCTGACTTCATCCTGGGCTACGATGCGCCGGCGGAGGAACGAAACGTCATCGGACTTGCCCGCCACTCGCCCGATATCGTGAAGAAGGCTATCGCTGTCCGGAAGTTCGGGCAGCGCCTGACCGAGGCGGTCGGCGGCAAGCCCATCCACCCGTCAAACGCTCTGCCGGGGGGTATGTCGATACCGCTCACCGAGGGGAAGCGGGCTGAACTGGCCACCATGGCTGGTGATGCGCTCACGATCGCTCGTGATGGGTGGGACCTCGCACGCGGTCTCCTCGATGGCGTCGATACCGGTGTCGGTGCCGTTGAGACCGGATTCCTGGGCATGACCATGCACGGGGTCCACTCGACCTATGAGGGGCCTGTCGCGGTGCTCGGGCCTGATGGGGGCAGGGTCGGTTCGTTCTCGGGGGCTGACTACACGGACTTCATCGAGGAGTACTCGGAAGACTGGTCGTACCTGAAGTTCTCCCGACTCAAGGGCGGAGGCTACTACCGTGTCGGGCCGCTTGCCCGGCTTAATGTCGTGGAGAAGATGGGAACCGAGCATGCGGACAGCGCCCTCGCCGAGTACCGGGAGCGGTTCGGCACCGTTACGCAGGCCACGCTCGCCTAC
>JAAZID010000367.1 GCA_012510295.1 Methanomicrobiales archaeon
CCGTGCTGTCGAGATTATGGGCAGGAACAGTATCTCCCAGTTACCGGTACTCGACAATGAGGTGCCGGTAGGTTGCATATCGGAATCAGCGATCATGAACGCCATGGAGGAG
The DNA here is from genome assembly GCA_012510295.1 of Methanomicrobiales archaeon. Taxonomy (GTDB): domain Archaea; phylum Halobacteriota; class Methanomicrobia; order Methanomicrobiales; family Methanoculleaceae; genus Methanoculleus. The sequence continues at coordinate 113 of JAAZID010000367.1, forward strand.
AGGGGATTTCACCAGACGCATCAGAAATTGGTCAGGGACTGCATGGAACCCGGTTTCCCGGCGCTCCCCCCGACAGCACCTATCGATACGATCGTCCATCTCCTGCATCACAACCACGCAGTCCTGGTGCTTGAGAGGGGGAAAGTATGCGGTGTCATCACCAAACACGATCTGATATCGCTGATAGCGTGAGAGGGTGGTATCGGCAGGTGGTGATCCGGACCGTGGGGCTTTGCACCCCGGTAGATCCGGGAGACTGGCCGGCTGGCTTTGTGAGCTCTCGCTCTGAGTTGCGCCCATGCACGGTCAGCGCCGGGCAGATCCCTTCCTGCCAGGGGGCCGGCAGCGTGGCGAACCACCACACCGATGCCCGCAAAATGGAGGAGGTACCTCTCCTTTAGATCAATGATACGAGATCCCGGAGGACCGCCTCAGGGTCGTCGGCCTTGACGACGCTTGATGCCAACAGGACCCCGGAGGTCCCGAGATCAACTGCTATTTTTACGCACTCGCCCGACTGGATCCCCGCCCCGGTCAGGACTCTCACGTCCGGGTTTACCGCCCTGACGGCGTTTACGGAACGCTCGATTATCCCGGGGTCTGCCTTTGAGACCGAGACCCCGCTCCCGATCAGTTCTGGGGGCTCGATCGCCACGTAATCAGGTTTGAGCGCTGCTGCGGCAGCACTGGTGGAGTCGTTGTTCGTACAGACGACCGACTCGAGATGAAGTCTTCTTGCGGCCTGGACGCCGGCGTCGATATCGGCCAGGGTGAGGCGTCGTTCGGAGTGGTTGATCAGGGTGCCGCGGGCGCCCGCCGCCCTGACCGCCTCAGGCAGAATATGGCCGGTATGGGCGCCGGGGGCGATCGCGTCGATATGCTGGGCATATACGGGTATTGCATAGTGCTGGCTCATCGGGCGGATCTCGGTGAAGACCGGTGCGATGCCGATGACGACCCCGCTCTCCTTCCCCACGGCCTCGGCCGCAGCAGCGATCCGGTGAGCGTTCTGACCCATACCCTCGTGGTAGGTCTTCAGATTGACCAGAATCAACGGTGAAACCATATCCATCACGTCTGCCTGATAGGTTGCTCCTCTCGATATTAATTCTGGTGCAAGGGCGTGCTATGGGGCACCTCTTCCCTGGCAGGAACCTGGATAGGTCGTACCAGGGGGCCTGGCTATAATGAGGGGCTAAGTGCAGGGCGAGAGGCCATGAGGCGCGGATCCCGGGCGGATATCGCCCGGGAAAGATACGACCCGATCCACGAAGGAGAGGTCGGCGGGTCAGGGTGAACCCCGGAGAGAGGTGGCCGGCAGTCCGCCGGGACCCACGGGAGCATGTTCATATAGCGCAGGGCTGTATGGGAGGACATGGCCGTAGACAGGGAGGAGCAACAGAACACCATCGTGAAGGTCAGAGAAATTCTCTCGACGTACCACACCCGGGTCGCTGTCCGTGAAGAACTGGAGACTCTCGGTTTCGACATAAAGGCGGAACACGGGGACGTCACATCCCTGGAGAACGCAAACGCCGAGATCTTCGTCCAGGTCTTTGCAAACGAACGGGGTGACGTCATCGACTCACACGTCGTGACGTTTGATGAGATCGAGCTGAAACCGCGAGCCAGAGAGTAAAGGGCATCCATTCTGCCGGGGAACCCGGGGAAAAAAGGGAGATATTCAGGCGAACATCTCGCCATAGGTGGTATGGAAGTGATGCCGATCGAAGTCGAGCGAGAGTTTATCTATCGCCTTCATGAAATCCTCGTGTCTGACCATATCCTGCTCCATCCTGATGGCAAACATGCCTGCTTCCATACATATCGCCCGGAGGTCAGCGCCGTTCTTCCCCTCCGTGAGCCGGGCTACCTCTGAGAGGTTGACGTCCTCGCCGAGGTTCATGTTCCGGGTGTGGATCATCAGGATGGCAGACCTCCCCTCGTGGTCGGGAAGTGGTATCTCTATCATCCGGTCGAACCTGCCCGGGCGGAGAAGCGCACGGTCGAGGATGTCGATCCGGTTGGTCGCGGCGATGATCTTGACATCGCCCCGGTCCTCAAACCCATCCATCTCAGCCAGGAGCTGCATCAACGTTCTCTGAACCTCGCGGTCGCCCGACGTCGTCGAGTCGTTCCGGTGCGCGCCGATCGCATCGATCTCATCGATGAAGATGATCGAGGGGGCCTTCTGCTTCGCGAGATCGAAGAGTTCCCTGACCAGGCGCGCCCCCTCGCCGATGTACTTCTGCACAAGCTCCGAACCGACAACGCGGAGGAAGTGTGCGTTTGTGTGGTGGGCCACTGCCCGCGCAAGGAGAGTCTTCCCCGTTCCCGGCGGACCGTGGAGCAGCACGCCCTTCGGCGGGGAGATCCCGACCCTCTCGAAGAGGTGCGGCTTTGTCAGGGGAAGCTCAACCGCCTCTCTGACCTCTTCGATCTGCGGCCCAAGACCGCCGATGTTCCCGTAGGTCTCTTCCGGAGACTCGATCAGTTCCATGCCGTAGATCTGCGCGTCGTAACTTGTGGGGAGCACATCCACAATGGCGAGGGACTGCTGGTTGAGCGTACAGCG
>JAAZID010000368.1 GCA_012510295.1 Methanomicrobiales archaeon
AATCAGAGTGGATAAAGATCCGGCAACGCCGGATCGTCGATGGCGTCGAGTACTACGCCGACCGACTCTACGAGACCCAACAGACTGCAAGAACCCACGCCCGGCAACTCGAGTACCGGGGGAAGGATGTCCTCGTCTTCGGGACCGCTACCGAGGGTGGACACCGGGGTTACGCTGTGTTTGTGAGGAGATAAGGGCCAGCTCCCTCCGCACAGCTACTCCCACTCATCGCGGAGAACCGCCCGGATATCGGCATCCTCAAAGACCCCCCACTTCCTGACGTGCTCCCGGAGGTGCGCCTCATGGGCCATCCCGCACTTCTCCATCACCCGGCCCGATGCCGGGTTGCGGGAGAAGTGCATGCCGTAGATCCGGTGCAGTCCGAGGTCGGAGAACCCATACCCGATCACAGCCCTGACCGCCTCCGTGGCGTATCCCTGACCCCAAAAGGGCTTCCCGATCCAGAACCCGAGTTCGCCGCGGGCGTTTGCCCTGTCGATCTGGAGGCGGATGCTGCCGATCAGGCGACCGTTCCGGGCGAGCGTGATGGCGAAGGCCGCGACCTTCCCGCGCTTGATGTCCTTCTGGATGGAAGCGATCCATATCCCGGCCAGACCATCCGGGTAGGGGTGGGGGATGAGGGTTGTTCTGGAAACGGCATAGTCGCCGGCGAGGTGTTGCACGTCCCGGGCATCTGCGAGGTCAAACGGCCGCAGGAGGAGGCGATCGGTTGAGATGCGGGGTTGCTTCTCCATGGGTATTCCCATAGCATCAGCCCGATATAAGCCCTGCCGGTACTGCGGTTGGAGAGCCCGATCCCACTCCAGGTCGTGAGGTTGTGCTCGCGATCGCGCAAGGAGATCAGCGGATATACCCCGGTGCGGGAGTGGCGATGAATCTTATATACTCTGACAGAGTAGCCGGATCCGGGTATGTCACCCGAGCAAGAGATCCATGAAAGAATTCTCCGAACCTTCAGGTCCCGACCGAAGGGGATGACGATCACCGATATCGCGCGGGCTCTCGGTATGAACCGGAACTCGGTCTCAAGGCACCTTGAGGTCATGCAGGTGGCGGGTCAGGTCGAGTCCCGCCCTGTCGGGAATGCGAAGGTCTACTCGGTCGCGCATCGCGTGCCGCTCTCAGCATTCCTCTGTTTTACGAAGAACCCCGTCCTGATCCTCGATGCCGGTCTTGCGATCATCCAGGCGAACGACCAGTTTCTCCGACAGTTCCAGCGCACGAAAAAGGACCTTATCGGGCAGAACCTCTGCGACGCAGGGCTCCCGGCTCTCTCCACTCCCGACACTCTCACCATCATCGAGAATATCGAGCGGGAGCAGATGATCACCGATGTCTGCTACCAGAGGGAGGGTGCTGAGTCGTTCTACCAGATGCATGCGATCCCGACGACGTTTGAGGATGGGGGAAAGGGTTGCACAATCGTGCTTGAGGATATCACTGAGAGGAAACGCTATATCCAGAACACGATGTTCCTCGCCCGGACCGCGATGGAACTCGTCGACCTGCCGCCGGTGGATGACATCTACCAGTATATCGCCGACCGCCTCATCGAGCTCGTCCCCGGAGCACGCACCTACCTCTTTGCCTACGACGAGGCTGACCGGCAGTCCACTGTCAGGGCGGTCGCGGGCGAAGGGTTCCGGGAAGGGCTCACGGAACTCCTCGGGCGCGATCCGGTCGGCCTGCCTCTCCCGGTCGACAGGGTTTTTGGCGCTCCCTATCTCCAGACCCCCAGCCTGATGCGCGGTATGCAGGAGTTCATCCTCCGCCCCGAACCCTCCTCGTGGTCATTCTTTGACCTCTGTTTTGGGGCGATCCCGGAGGGGGTCTGCGAGGAGATCCTCTCCCGGTTCGCTATCGGAACCCTCTGGGCCGCCGGGTTGGTCTGGCGGGAGCAGATATTCGGTATCGTCGGTATCTTCCTCGAACCCGGGAGGGCGCTTGATAACCAGGAGACGGTGGAGTCGTTCATCAGGCAGGTCTCCATCGCCCTTTCCCGGCGGCAGACTGAGGGCCGGCTCCACCGGAACGAGGAACGGTTCCGGGGGATGGTTGACTCATCGCCTTTCGCGGTTGCGCTCATCGATCATGGAGGGCGATTCATCTACGTCAATCAGACGTTCGTCGAGGTCTTCGGCTACGGGCCGGAAGATGCGCCTACCTGTAGTGAGTGGTTCCGGCTGGTCTTCCCGGATGCCGGTTACCGGCAGGAGTCTGTCAGGGCCTGGCGATCAGACCTTGAGCGATCGATCGCGGGTCAGGTCAGGCCCCGGGAGTTTACGGTCATGTGCCGGGACGGGTCAAGGAAGATCGTCCTCTTCCGGCCGGTTACGCTCCCTGATGGAACCCAGTACATCACCTACGAGGATATCACCGAAGAGGCACGGACGTATCGCCTCCTCCTTGCAGATGTCGCTGACCTGCGGCGGCGAGAACAGGAGCTGCTCCTCAAAGACCGTGCGATCGCCTCGACCCGGCGGGCCGTCGCGCTCCAGGATCCTGATGGGGTGGTGACCTACGCAAACCCGGCCTATATCGCCCTCTGGGGTTACCAGACCGTTGAAGAGGTGCGGGGATCGCATTTTTCCCGATTCTGGGAGCATCCCGAGGAGATCATGGAGGTGATCCGGACCGCTCTTGAGGGCAGGGTCTGGCACGGCGGGCTGACCGCTATCGATGATGATGGGAGGGTGTTTCAGGTAGATCTCCTCGGAACCCCGATCGTCGGCAGGGATGGCAGGGTGCTCGGCATGATGGCGGCGGTGACTGCCGGGCGGGTGAGGGATCCGGTGTGTGCCCGGCAACCGCCAGGATGACCCCCGGGGGTGCGCTGCCCGAAGGGGTATAAGGTGCTATGCCTGGCAATGCCGCGTAGCGATACCGCATCGCGGCTCTGGTTCGTAAAGGTTTAACCGTAGCTCCGGGGTATCCTGTGCCTGTACGAAAGGAGATGAGGAGATGCAAGAGATCGTACAGAAGAGAGGGGAGACCTCTACGGAAGTCCGGGAGCTCATGCACACCATGCTCACCGGCGACACCTACACCGGCCTGCAGGCGATAAAAGCCCTCGGGGCTATCGGGGTGCCTGCCATCGGGCCGCTTATGGAGGCCCTGACTGCGGCCGATAGCAATGCCCGATGGATTGTGGCGATGGCGCTCGCCAGGGTCGGCAGCGATGCTACAGAACCGCTCATCGAGATCGTGCGGACCGCGGATGATACTGTTACCGATCCGGCGGTCTGGGCGCTCGCCGAGATCGGCGACTCCCGGGCGGTCGGCCCGCTGGTTGCCGTGCTCCAGGATGACCGCAGGTCCGGGTGTTGCCGGGCCCTGACAGCGGCCGCCCTGCTGAAACTGGGCGATCCGGTGGGCATCGCCAGGGTCCAGGAAGCGTTTGACCTCTCAGGAGAGGGGTTTGCGGGTATCGCCATGGAGGCCTACGAGGGGACATGAAAAGCCCCGGCCGGCCCCCGGGCACACCCCTTTCAGCCGTATCCGGGAGGCGGATGATCAATTACTAATAGAGTCCGCTGAAAAGAGAGTATCATGCAACGGCGGACTATCCTGCTCCTGCTCATCGTTGTGGCGGCGACCATCGCCGGCGGGTGCATGGCGCCTGATATACCCGAGAGTCTCAGAAACCCGCCTTCTCTTTATCCTACCCCTGCACCTGTGGCGACAGAGGTTCGGGAGGCGGGACCAGATCATCCGGCACGCTACGAGATAGAGTTCGTCGACCCGCAGAGGTACCATGTCCCGACCCCGACGCCCACGATCGCGTTCAGCAGGCCGCCCGATGATCTTCGGGTCTCAGAGAAGATGGTTGTGTATGCGACGGCGACCATCGACCGCCCGGGCCGTGTTATTGCCACCGAGACGTATCATATCCCCTTCCCGCACTGGGATCTGACCGTGAAGATGACCCCGATGAACGAATTTCCCTGGTTTGATATGGATGTAAGGGATGCCAGGGATCCAAACCGGATCATACAGGCGATCCAGTACTCCCGGGGCGATATACTCAGCGGCGATGGAGGCTCAAAGGAGAAGAAGGAGACGTTCACCATCAGGGAGGGGTACGGTGATTATTACTTCATCGCTCGCTCGGAATCGCTTCGGTCGCTCACCATAACCATTGAGGTTCCTGAGAAGTATCTCGTCTAACCCTCTCCTTCCTCCGCTCTCAGGAGCTCCTGGTGGTAGTCACCGATCGCGGTGATATACTCCTTCCATGCCTGATCAGCCCCGGCAAAACTGGCGTCTGCCGCCGAGTATGCCTTCGCATCATAGGCGCCTGCGCCCGAGGACCAGAGCGAGAACGCACGGTTCAGGTTGTCAAGGGCCCGGACGTAGGCATCCTGCGCTCCGGCATACGGCTCCGGAACCCCATCGGCGGCGATAACATATCTGTGGTAGTGCGTGAGATCCCGGCCGTAGTCGGCGAGGGCTCCTAACTTCTGCATCCAGGCATCGTACTCGGCGATCAACGGGTAATCACGACGGGACTCCATATGTGAAGTGATCTCGCACGAGAGCAGGAAGAGATCAGCCTCAGAGTCCAGCACATGAAGGCTGAACTCCGTGATCCGGTCTGCTTCGGTATGATCGGCATAAAGTGTCCATCCGCAGAAGGCGATCAATACCACGGCCGCCACCGCAAGAACGGCCATAAGGAGATCTTTCCTGTCGATGTTGACCTCCGGCAGCTTCAGGTCCATGCCTCTCAACCTCCTCCTGCCGGCAGGCGGACCTGGTGGATGCGGTACTCGGCGGGCGCGGGGGTGTAGCGGAGCGGTATGATCGTCGGCGTCCCGGCCGTGCTACCGGTATCCCCGATCGGGCCTGGTTTTCCAAGACGCGCCGGGGAATCTGCCGAGACGTTCACCCAGACAAAATCCGTTCCCTCGACATGGTAGTAGTGTTTTCCCTTATGGGTGAAGTACTTCGGCGTGTACTTCGCGTAGTAGGGATTGAACTCATCCATCCGGATGCCGAGGGCCATGTGATCCCTGTACTCGAGCAGCACCGTATCGTAGCCGAGAGCATCCAGGAGTCCCGCCATCAGGATGGCCGAGTCCTCACAGTCTCCCTTCCCGTCGATGAGCGTCTCGGCGGGGTACTTCGGGTACTCGACATCCGTGCCCCGGCGCACGGCATACCGGGGGAGAACTCCCTCCCTGTAGGACTCCGTGCTGCTGTCGAGGGCATACGGGATCTGCTGGACGAAGAATATGAGGTCCATCAACCTGAAGTACTCCTTCTCGGGGTTGGTCGTGGGGGGTGCGATCCGGCGGGCGAGATCCTCGAGGATCGGCCGGTCCCCCTCATCGAGGGCGTACCGACCCCATGCAAGCGTGTCGAATCGTGGTGTCTCGCGGTGCTCATCAAAGAGCGCCTCCGGAACCCTGACATCTGTTGTATAGACGCCGCCGTCGATAGCGGTCCAGCGGAAGCTCTGAGTGTAGACCGGGTCATCATCCGGGAAGGGTGTCGCCGTCGGGATCGGTGCAGGCGGGACGTAATAGGGTTTCACCGGACCGGGGCCGCTCACCATCTCCGCCAGGAATGCAGGCTTCACTACCAGGGCTATGACCAGGATCACGACCCCGCCGGCGAGAACGGTGACGATATCTCTCCACTCCATACAGAACCCCTGAATTCAAGCCTCTGTTAGATGTTTGCCGCATACCATTAAAAAGCGTTGATTTTTCCCGGAGGCCATACCCTGCGAACAGGGGTTTTAAAGCAGGCCTATCCCGAAGTATTCTGAGATGAACCGGATCGCAGCGTAGAGAAAGTAGATGCCGAATATAAGCTTCAGGGTCGCCGGCTTGAACCGCCGGATCGTCGCTGCGCCCACCTGGGCACCGGCGATCGACCCTGCCGCGAGAACCAGTCCCACACCGATGGCGACATGCCCCGCCACGAGCTTGAGTCCACCGCCGAGGATCGCCATCGGGAGCATGGATGCAAGCGACGTCCCCGCTGTGAGGGCGACCGGGGCGCCGAAGAGGTAGAGTAGCCCCGGGATGAGGGCGTATCCGCCCCCGAGTCCGGTGATACCGGTCAGGACGCCGACACCGGCGCCGAAGAGGAGATGGGCCGGGGGTGTGCCCCCGATCTGCTCCGGTTCCGTGCGGGCCGGGGGTCTGAGCCCTTCGCGGATCATGTTGATGGATGGGGCGAGGAAGACCAGTCCCAGGATGAGGCCGAGGATGTGGGTATAGCTGACGAGGAAGGAGAAGAGCCAGGAGCCTATGAGAACCCCGATCAGCCCGCCGGCAGCGATCCAGGTCGCCACCCTCCGGTCCAGATTCCCCCGCACCAGGTGGCCGGAAGCGCCGGAGAGCGACGTGAATATGACCACAAAAAGCCCGGTCCCGATAGCGATGGGCCCCGGGAACCCGAGGTAGAAGTACATGATCGGGAGCATGATCGTCGATCCGCCGACACCGATCAATCCGCCGAGGATCCCGGCGACGATCCCGATAACAAAAAGAAGGAGGAAGGTCGCCGGCGCAAAGGGCGGTGAGTCGGGGGTCACCCCCGTGCCGGTTGTGAGCGCCGCCCCGAGCATTGCCGCGATCACGATCAGGAGCGCCGCTACCGGGGCGATTCGTCGCCATGCGGAGGAGCGGTCTCCTATCATACCCTAATAGTAGGCCCTCACCTCTCTATGAAACTGCCGGGAGGGATCGTGGGGCAGACCTCCTGGACACCGGCCATCGGCTCCCCCGGCCTGATCGCATACGTGCAGACCGAGGGGTAGTAGCTCGTTACGTACTCCTTGAGCATCCGGAGGGCGGAGTACTGGGGAGCGATGCTCTTCATCGACTCTTTCATCATCTGGACCCATTTATGCGAGACGTTGTCTATCGTCCGCGAGTAGTAGAGCGGTGCGATCTCGTTCTCGATGAGGTCGTAGAGCGTGTTCGCGTCAGCCCGGTTGTTCCCCCCGTAGGGAACGTGCCCCTCGAACGCCCACCCGTTCCTGCCGTTGTAGCCCTCGACCCACCAACCATCTAGGACGGAGAGGTTCAGCACCCCGTTCATCCCCGCCTTCATACCACTCGTGCCGCTCGCCTCCATGAGCGGGACCGGGGTGTTCATCCAGACATCGACGCCCTGGACCATGTAACGGGCAAGCTGCTCGTCGTAGTCCTCGATGAAAGATATCCGGCCCCCGAACCGGGGATCCTGGGAGTACTGATAGATCTTCTGGAGGATGCGTTTGCCCGTCTCATCGGCCGGGTGCGCTTTCCCGGCGAAGATGAGCTGGACCGGCCTCCAGCGGTTGTTCACGATCCTGTCAAGCCGATCCATATCCTCGAATATGAGGTCAGCCCGCTTGTACTCGGCAAACCGGCGGGCAAACCCGATCGTCAGCGCCGAGGTATCGAGCATCAGCCCCTCGGCAGCCAGGTTCTCGGGTTCATCCCGATACTTTGCCCATTTCAGGCGTTTACGTTCCCGGACCCGGGAGAGGAGTTTCATCTTCAGCCACTTGTGTTCTTCCCAGAGCTCCTCATCCGGTATCTCATCGACCACCTCCCAGATGATCGGGTTATCGTACTCCTCGCGCCAGTTCGGGTAGATAGGGTCCATATACCGGTCGAGGAGCGACTCGATCCGGTGGTTCAGCCAGGTCGGTACGTGGACACCGTTGGTGATGGCATCGATCGGGACATCTTCGACGGCGCGGTCGGGCCAGAGGGGCCGCCACATCTCTCTTGCGACCTCACCATGCCTTTGAGAGACACCGTTATGAAAGAGGCTCATCCTGAGAGCAAACGCGGTCATGTTGAATCCGGCGCCCGGGTTGTGCGGATCACTCCCGAGCGCCATGAACTCATCCCAGCTGAGATTGAGCGACGGGCAGTAGCCGCGGAAGTACTTCGCCATCAGGTCTTCGGGGAAGACGTCATGGGCTGCCGGAACCGGTGTGTGGGTGGTGAAGATCGCCGTGCCCCGGATCTGTTCGCGTGCTTCCTCAGGGGGCACACCGGCAGCGAGCCGTTCCCGGAGTTTTTCGAGGAGGGCAAACGCCGAGTGTCCTTCGTTCAGGTGCATCGCTGAGTACTCAATGCCGAGCGCACCGAGAACCTTCCTCCCGCCGATACCGAGCACCAGCTCCTGTCGGAGCCGGCACTCGAGTTCTTTTAGGTAAAGGCGGTGGGATATACTCCGGTTCTCGGGCAGGTTTGCGTCGATATGGGTATCGAGGAGGTAGAGCGGGACGCGCCCCACCTGCACCTTCCAGACCGCGACGTAGAGCGGCGGGTCGATGAGGGGAACCTGTACCACGAGCTGTTTACCGTCATCGTCGAGCACCCGGATGACCGGCGCAGCGTCGCGGTCCAGGAGCTCGGCGACGTTCTTCTGCCACCCGTTCGCCTCCATGTGCTGGTGGAGGTATCCTTCCGCGTACATGAACCCGACGGCGACCATCGGGATCCCGAGGTCGCTTGATGCCTTGATGTGGTCGCCGGCAAGGATGCCGAGTCCTCCCGCATAGAACGGGAGCGAGTGGTGCAGCCCGAACTCGCTTGAGAAGTAGGCGATCGTCAGCGGCATCCGTCCGGGGTAGCGTTGCGCAAACCAGCTCGTCGTCGGTTCCATATACTGCCGGAACCGGAACATGAGAATATCGTAACGGCGGAGATAATCCGGGTTGTTTGCCGCCCGCTCAAAGAACCGTGGGGGTGTCTCAAGGAGCATCCTGACCGGGTTGTGGCGACTCATCTTCCACTCCGCCCGGTTCAGCTGTTTGAAGAGCACCGTCGCTGAGGAGTGCCAGCTCCACCAGAGGTTGTAGGCGAGGTCGACCAGCCCGAAGATCCGCTCCGGGACATGGGCGAACCGCTCATAGGGTATCTCTGTATTCATCGCGATCACCTGCCTGGGATGAACTGGCATTGTCTGTCAGGCCTGATAAGTGCTTCTGTCATGGGGAGGACGGTGACGGCCTTCCTGTGGTCTGAATTTGGGCCGGTTTTTGTGGTATGCCTGACCCGGAGGCAGTATTTGTGAGATATTGCCAGGCTCGTGCCGGAAAGAATTGAGAGGTATTATATGTTCTCTTTACCGATGCTCATCCATCCAGAGGCACTGGAGAGCATGATCGCGATGCATCATATGATCGAGGCGGAGGGCCTCACGAAGAATTACGGCAACGTCACCGCCGTGGACAGGATATCGCTCAATGTCGCTGAAGGGGAGCTCTTTGGCCTGCTCGGGCCGAACGGCTCAGGAAAGACGACGATGATCCGGATGCTGACCGGGCAGGTCCGGCCGACGTCCGGGTCGGCCCGGGTGATGGCTCTCGACGTGGTGGAAAACCCCATCCGGGTCCGGGAGGTCGTCGGGATCATCCCTGAGCAGGAGACGCCGCCGAGTTTCCTCACCGCCGAAGAGTACCTCCGCTTTGTGGCCCGTATCCGGAACCTCGACGGGATCGACGAGCAGTGCGATCAGTGGTTCGATCTGCTGGAGTTCTCGGATAAGCGCGACGTCCTCTGTAAGGATCTCTCCCGGGGCACCCGGCAGAAGCTGATGTTTGCCCAGGCATTCCTCCACGAGCCCCGGCTCGTCCTCATCGATGAGCCCCTGATCAACCTGGACCCTATCATGCAACGGAAGGTCAAAGACTTCCTCCGCGGCTACACCCGCGACGGGGGGACAGTCTTTCTCTCCACCCACATCCTCGGGATCGCTGAGGAGATCTGCGACCGGATCGGGATCATCCATAACGGGAGGCTCCTCTACACCGGTCCGGTCGACGACCCCGCCGGGTCGGGCAGGCACCTCGAGTCCTTCTTCCTCGACCTGGTGCGGGGTGATGCCGGTGGTTGATCTCTTCCTCGCCATGATGAAAGAGGAGTGGCGGATCCACTCGACGGTCTTTGGGGGGATCTGGTTCGGGCTCTTTCCTTGCGTGATCGCCGTCTTTGCGTTCATCGGGTCGCTCGCCCTC
>JAAZID010000369.1 GCA_012510295.1 Methanomicrobiales archaeon
ATGGTGAACGTATCAGCCGAAGGGGAGATCTACCTCTGTGAGATCTGCGGAAACCTGGTCAAAGTACTGGAGGTCGGCGGCGGCGAACTGATCTGTTGTGGCGAACCGATGATACTTGAGGAGTGACATTACCGATGACAAAAGAACAGAACCGCCTCGAAGAGAAGATCGGGAAGGTTCCTGAGATATTCAAGGGACTCGAGAAGACCGATCCTGACCTCTACAGTAAGGTGATGGGGCTTGACCAGATGATCTGGGATGATGGAGCCCTCTCAAGACAGACAAAGAAGATCATCGCTATAGCGATCGCCGCCGCGCTCAGGGATGACCATGCCGTCAGGGCGCAGATGGCGGGCGCCGGGAGCCTCGGCGTGAAGAAAGAAGAGATCGAGGAGGGGCTCCGGGTCGCGTTCCTGCTTGCAGGGATGCCGGCCTATGTCCACGGGAAGACCGTCCTTGAAGAAGAATTAGGATAACTGACCCCAGGAGACGATAAAAATGGACCAAGAAGAAGTATTTCATATGCCGGTGATCGGCAAGCCAGCACCTGAATTCGACGCACTGACCACCCACGGACCCCTGAAGCTCTCTGACCTCAAAGGGAAGTGGGTCATCCTCTTCTCCCACCCGGCCGACTTCACGCCGGTCTGCACTACCGAGTTCATAGCGTTTGTCGAGATCTCCGATGAACTCGCGAAGCTGAACACCCAGCTCGTCGGGCTCTCCATCGACAGCGTCCACTCCCATCTCGCCTGGGTCCGTAACGTCAAGGAGAAGATGGGCGTCGATATCCACTTCCCGATCATCGCCGACCTCGACATGAAGGTCGCCCGGAGCTACGGGATGATCCATCCCGGCCAGAGCAACACCTCCACCATCCGGACGGTCTTCTTCATCGATGACAAAGGGATCATGCGCGCCATGCTCTACTACCCGATGTCCAACGGTCGCTCGATGCCCGAGATCCTCAGACTCACAAAAGCCCTCCAGACGTCGGATAAGCACAAGATAGCGACGCCGGCGAACTGGGAACCCGGTGACAAGGTCATCGTTCCGGCACCACAGACCCCGGAAGGGATAGAGAAGAGGTTGAAGGAAGGCTACGAGTGCAAAGACTGGTACCTCTGTTTCAAGGATCTCTAGACCATTCTATCAGACTAAACCTCCTCTTTTTTCCCGGGTAGCCTTGTGCAAGAGCCAGTCCCTGTTTCCTCTGCACCCCCGAGGTTGGCCGGCAGACCCCATCAACCACCCATCTCGCCGGTGCGTTCGCGGTGGTGCGAGAGGAATTGGCCTAAAATGAGATTGTTGAGCCGGATAGAGGCCGATACGTCTCCATCACATTAATGGTGCCGAAAGCCCGATATTATTCGTATTCAGGATCCGCCGGGTGCCGGCCCGGATCTCCTGCGGGGAACCTCAGAAATGTTCAAAAAGACCCTGATCCCGGTGGCCTATGGTGAGAGACCCGGGGAACTCGGAAGGATCGGAAAGTTCCTTGAGGATCTCGGATCCCGGTCGATCTGTCTCTTCCACGTGGACGAACCCGCATCCCTCTTCCGGGGCGCTGACCCTTCATGGCTCACCCGCCTTGCAGGGGCACTCGGGGAGACCGGGCTTGCCGTGGAAGTGAGGAGGGGGGATGGGCATATCGCATCAGCGATCGCAGAGGCAGCCCTCCTCGAAGAGGTTGACGGCATCTTCATGAAGACAAAGCGCCGCTGGCATATCGAGACGGTACTCCTCGGGAGCGTCTCGCGGGACCTCCTCCGACTCTCTGATGTGCCGGTATTCATCCAGAAGGCCCGGCCCCGCCTCTCGAGCGATGGAAATGAGCCCGGGCGCGAAGATATGAAGATCCTCTACGCGACAGACCTCGATGAAGCGTCAACCCGGCTGCTCCCCTACATGATGGGGTTTCAGGGCGCCTGGTGCCATATCCTGCACGTCAGGGGGAGGAGGGCGGACCCGGCAGCAGAACGGCAGCGGGGGAAGGTTGTCGATGAGGAAATGCACAGAACAGCAGAAGATCTCCGGCCGTATTTTGATCGGGTCACCACCGAGCAGAGGATCGGAAACCCCGCTACGCAGGTGCTCCACGTCTCAGAGCAGATCGGCGCCGACGTTATAGCCCTCGGGAGGAGGAGGCGGGCGTTCTTCTCTGCCCCGCTGGGAGCTACCGCAGAGCGGATCGTGACCGGATCGAAGGCTTCGATCTTCCTCGTGCCGCACCCGGGGGGACCCCGTGATCCGTGAATATCTCCGGAGAGATGCGGTCTTCCTCCTCTCATCAGGACTCATACTCATCTTCATACTCGCCGGCATCGCAAGGCCGGACCTCCTCGATGCGACATCTTCCGCAGTCCATGCAATGATCCTCGACAACTTCAGCTGGCTCTACCTCATATCGGTCTTCTTCTTCCTCGTATTCGCTCTCGCCCTCGCGCTCTCACGCTACGGATCGATAAAGCTCGGCCACGACGCCGAGAAACCACAGTACGGGTTCTTCGGCTGGGTCGCCATGCTCTTTGCCGCCGGGATGGGTATCGGGCTCCTCTTCTGGGGGGTCTCTGAGCCGCTCGTCCACTACCTCCAGCCGCCACCCTTCATCGCCGCCGCATCCCCCGACGCCGCTGCGTTTGCCATGCGTTATGCGTTCTTCCACTGGGGTGTTCACCCTTGGGCCA
This sequence comes from Methanomicrobiales archaeon, assembly GCA_012510295.1. Taxonomy (GTDB): domain Archaea; phylum Halobacteriota; class Methanomicrobia; order Methanomicrobiales; family Methanoculleaceae; genus Methanoculleus. The sequence continues at coordinate 2,688 of JAAZID010000369.1, forward strand.
TATACGCTATCGTCAGCCTCTCCATCGCCTACTTCTCGTTTCGGCGCGGCATGCCGGCGCTGATAAGCTCCTGCTTCTATCCCGTACTCGGCGACCGGATCTACGGCCTCGCCGGGAATTTGGTGGATGTGCTCGCAGTCTTTGCGACGGTCTTCGGGACCGCGACATCGCTCGGGTTCGGCGCCCTCCAGATCCACAGCGGGCTTTCCCATCTCTACGGGATCTCATCCGCTATCTCGGTCACCATCGGGATCATCATCATAGCGACAGCCCTCTTCATGGCATCCGCGATCCTCGGTGTGGAGAAGGGGATCCAGGTCCTCTCGAAGTTCAATATCGCGCTCGCGGTGGTCCTGCTCCTCCTCATCCTCGTCCTCGGCTCGGCGCCCTACGTCCTCAACGTCTTCACATCCGCCCTCGGTGGCTACATCAACAACGTCATCGACATGAGCCTCCAGTCATACCCGTTCGCCGGGTTTGAGTGGAGCAGGGACTGGACGGTTTTTTACTGGGCATGGTGGATATCGTGGGCACCGTTTGTGGGGCTCTTCATAGCCCGGATCTCCCGGGGGCGGACGATCCGGGAGTTCGTCCTGACCGTTCTCACGGTTCCGTCCCTCTTTACCTTTATCTGGTTTTCAGTCTTCGGGGGATCGGCGCTCCACCTCGAACTCGAACAGGGAGCGGATATCGCCGCCGTCGCGGGAGAGGACATCTCACTCGCCCTCTTTTTGTTCCTCGAGCACTACCCGTTCGCAGGCGTCCTCTCGCTCGTCGCGATATCCCTCCTGATCATCTTCTTTGTAACATCGGCAGACTCCGCGACGGTCGTCCTCGGGTCACTCACGTCAGGCGGAGGACTGTTCGTCCCGAACTACAAAAAAGTCGTCTGGGGGCTCTCCCTCTCCGCCGTCGCGATCGTGCTCCTCGTCACCGGCGGGCTCGCATCCCTCCAGGTGATGGCGATCACCGTGGCGTTCCCGTTCATGCTCGTGATGCTCATTCTCTGCTACACGCTCGTTATAGGGCTTTCGCAGGAATGAAGAGGAAGCCCCGACACGTTTTTGCCTTCGCCGGGATAACACACCATGTATGACCGTTGATGTCCTCGCGTTTGCGACCTCACCCCGGCGCCACGGCAACTCAGAGACCCTGCTTGATGCCGTCCTCAATGCGATGAAGGGAGAGAGAGCGGCGGTCGAGAAGATCGTCGTCCCGGAGACAGACATCAAGCCCTGCCGGGGGTGTAACGCCTGCGCAAAGCTCAACCGGTGCATCCAGCGGGATTTCATGGACTACATCCACGACCGGATCATAGAGGCCGACTGCATCATACTCGCATCCCCCATCTACTGCATGGGACTTACTGCGCAGGCAAAGGTGCTGGTCGACCGCTCACAGGTCTTCTGCACCCGGAAGTACACCC
>JAAZID010000370.1 GCA_012510295.1 Methanomicrobiales archaeon
CGATGCGTTCTGCTACAGCCCGCTCGTCAAGGTCTGCTTCGCCGACCCGGCCCTGAAGTTCGACTTTGCCGAACCCCGCCGCGAGTTCGCGAAGGGTGCAATCCGTGAGTTTATGCCCGCCGGTGAGCGCTCGCTCATCATCCCGGCGAGGTAAACTCCTCAAAACCCCTTTTTAGGTGCACGTCCTTACACATCAGCGATCGCAAAAAAACATTCCTGCCGATCAGCTGGATTCAGGTGGAGCGAGTGGTTCTCACTCGCCCACGTGTTATTGAATTATCTACTCGTATCATAACATCAGACATTTCTCCACAGATATTCAGATTCATCCGCTTTCCCCCTCCCGTATCGGTGCACACGGGGCCTCATCCGGCCGGCGAACGCGCTTATATTCTCGCACGCCCCAGGTACTGTACTACCGGGGAGACGTTCGCGCACAATGGCAACCGATGGCCGGATCATCATGCACGTCGATATGGACAGCTTCTTCGCCTCAGTGGAGATCCGCCGTGACCCTTCTCTCGCCGGGAGACCGGTGATCGTGGGCGCCGACCCGAAGGGAGGGGCTGGTCGCGGGGTCGTGAGCACCTGCTCCTACGAGGCCCGCCGCTACGGTGTGCACTCCGGTATGCCGATCTCCCGGGCGTATACCCTCTGCCCGCACGGCATCTACCTCCCGACGAACCACCCGCTCTACTCCCGCGTCTCGGCGGGGATCATGGCGATCCTCCGCGAGCATGCCGACCGGATCGAGCAGGTGAGCATCGACGAGGCGTACCTCGACGTCACCGGCACCGGCAGTTTCCCTGCGGCGGAGAGGCTTGCTACCGCTATCAAGCAGGACATCCGGGAGGCGGAGGGGCTCACCTGTTCCATCGGCATCGCGCCGGGAAAGGTTGCGGCAAAGATCGCATCCGACTACCAGAAACCCGATGGGTTGACGGTCGTCTGCCCGGGCGATGTCGCGGCGTTCCTCGCCCCCCTGCCGGCGGAGAAGATCCCCGGGGTCGGGAGGAAGACCGGCGATGAACTGGCCGGTATGGGTATCCTGACCATAGGCGACCTGGCCCGAACAGATATTCAGGCCCTCATCGCCCGGTTTGGCCGGTCCGCGATCAGGCTGCATTGCCTCGCCCGGGGTATCGATGATGCGGAGGTAGAGAGCCGGGAGGGGTGTAAGTCCATATCCCGGGAGACGACGTTTGATGAAGATACCGCTGATCCGGATATCCTCTCCGCAACCATCGCCGACCTTGCGGATGATGTCTGTGAGACGCTCGCCACCGAGAACCTCCGGTGCCGGACCATCACGGTCAAGGTCAGGTACCGGGGGTTTGAGACGCATACCCGGTCCCTGACGCTGGACCGGTTCACCACAGACCCGGGGGTCATCGGGCGGGTCGCGGGCGATCTCCTCCTCCCATTCCTCAACGGCACCGAGGTCCGTCTCCTCGGCGTCAGGCTCTCCGGATTTGAGGGAGGCCACACCCGGCAGACCTCGATCGATGAGTTTCTTCCGTCCTGACGATTTGAAGCAAACGTTCTTTACCCCGGGCGCACACAGGTTGCGCAGAGCATGCCTGATGCCTGGATCGTGCTGCTGGTCGCCGTCTTCCTCATCCTCTTCGCGGTGCCGATCGTCCAGCAGTATATGACCCGGACCCGCCGCCTGCGGGCGATCCGGGGGCTTGAGAAGATGCGGGGAACCCGGGTTATCCTCCTCATCCATCGCCAGGAGAGGATCGCGCTTCTCGGTATCCCTCTCTACCGCTACATCGATATCAACGACTCAGAAGAGATCCTCCGGGCGATCAGGCTCACACCGCCGGATATGCCGATCGATCTCATCGTCCACACCCCCGGGGGCCTCCTCCTCTCCTCGGAGCAGATCGCGATGGCGCTCCAACGCCACCGGGGGAAGGTGACGGTCTTTGTCCCCCACTACGCCATGTCGGGCGGGACGCTCCTCTGCCTCGCCGCCGATGAGGTGGCGATGGACGAAAACGCCGTGCTCGGGCCGGTCGACCCGAGGATCGGCGACTACCCGGCGGCGTCGATCCTGCGGGTTCCGCACCTGAAACCACCGGAGAGGATCGATGATACGACCTTCATCCTGGTCGACATCGCGGCAAAGGCCCAGAACCAGATGCGGGAGTTTGTGGCGGGGCTTCTCCGGGACCGGATGGAGGCGGAGCAGGCGGACCATCTGGCGCGACTGCTCACTGAAGGAACGTGGACCCACGACTACCCGATAACCCCCGGGCAGGCGCGGGAGTTCGGTCTCCCGGTCACCCCCACTGTCCCCGGAGAGATCTACCGGCTGATGGACCTCTTCCCCCAGGCGATGCCCCGCCGCCCATCGGTCGCCTACGTCCCGATCTCCTACGGCGAGGGGGAGGAGAAGTAAGTACGCTGGATCCCGGCGGAGATCTCCGGATGTGTTCGACCGCACGCTCCCTCCCCTCTGCGGTGGGTGGCGCGGGTGACACGTTTTATCCCGGCAGGTGCGAGACAGGGGAACGGTTATATCATAGGCCCCCCTCCAGTAGCCAGACTACGGGGGGATCTCAAGAATGGGAATTACTGGCAGGCTCTTCGGGAAGGACGAACCCGGGGATCCGGTAGACCGGGACACTGATGTAGCGGTGAGCAGGCGGGCGCTCGCTCTCGCCCGGCAGGGACGCTTTGGTGAGGCGATGGCCAGCTTCGACCGGGTGCTTGAGCGCGATCCGGAGAACGTGAAGATGTGGAACAACAAGGGTGTCTTCCTCGATCTCCTCGGCAGGGATGACGAGGCGCTCGCCTGCTGGGAGAGGGCGCTTGCGATCGACCCGGGCTTTGCTCCCGCCTGGCTCTCCCGGGGGATGCTGCACCGGCGCCGCAACCGCCTCGATGAGGCGCTCGCCTGCTACGATCAGGCCCTCACGCTCAACCCCGATTCCGCGGTCATCTGGTACAACCGGAGCGGTGTATTCGCCGCGATGCGTCGCCTCGATGATGCGATCGCCTGCTACGAGCGGGTTCTTGCGATCGATCCACACTTTGTGGCGGCCTGGATCGATCTCGGCTACGCACATTTTCTCCAGCACCGATCCGAGGAGGCTATCCCCTGTTATGACCGCGCTATCGCCGACGATCCGGGGAACGTCCGTGCCTGGAGCCTGAAAGGAGGTGCCCTGTACGCGCTCGGGGAGTACCGGCAGGCGCTCGCCGCCTTCGATCAGGTTCTCGAGATCGATCCACGCTACGCCGCCGGGTGGAGCATGAAGTGTAGCGTCCTCTACCATCTCGGTATGTACCGCCATGCGCTTGCGTGTGCCGAGAAAGCGCTTGAGATCAACCCTTCATGCAAGCTGACCACGGAGGTCAGAAAGATGCTCCTCACTCTCATCGAGGGCTGGTGATGGGGGGCGTGGATGCCACCCGCTTCCGCTGCGCGATCCGGTAACCTGATATCACAGCTACTGAGTCCCCGAACTCCCGATCGAGTTCCGGATCACCGCTGTC
>JAAZID010000371.1 GCA_012510295.1 Methanomicrobiales archaeon
CCAGAGCGGTGTTATACCAACCGCGTATGGGTTCAAAAAGCCGGTGGTGGTCACAGATGTAGGGAGCCTGCCTGAGATTGTGGATAACGGGAAGACCGGATATATCGTGCCGCCTCACGATCCGACCGCACTCGCCGGTGCTATCGTGAACCTCCTGAAAGATCCGGATGCATGCCAGCGCATGGGAGAGGGGGGCTACACAAAACTGAAGACAGACATGGCCTGGTCTGGAATCGTAAAATCCCTTCTTGCAGTCTATGGTGAACTGGCACCGACCCCGGAATACGGAAGTTCTGTTGTGAATAAGAAGTTTTCCAGGACTGAGCCCACCGTTGACGAGGAGCCATGACCGGTTGCGCCCTCCCGGGCGGGGGTAGATATGTGAGGGGTGGCAGTCCTCGCATGAAGGTCCGGGGGGAGGAACACTTTAATGGAAAGACCGGGTAGTAACTACACCGGCACGGCATGCAGGCCTGTCGCGTATAATCAGGGGGGAAGATACATTTTCATGCGTGGTTCCCACCATGAGGTGCCATGTTATGCCTTATCGGTGAAGAACAGTGAGCTAAATAGCGGATGCGCGATCTTGCCGGACACCTCTATGGGTTTGCATCGTAGAGATTTTTGTGTATATCCGGCCGGAGAGAGAGAGACACCATGCACCTGCTCGATCCGTTCCAGATGAACGACTGGGATAACAGGAGGTTCTTCTGGACATTCCAGGCCCTCCAGATCGCCCTCATCGGGGTGGTCTCCCTCGACCTTGCCGGATACCATATACCGATTGCAAGGGAGGGACTGGCCTTCCTCTACATCACCTTCTTACCCGGGGTTCTGGTACTGAAGGCGCTCAGGCTGCATAACCTCGGTGCGATCGAGACAACACTCTACTCCGCAGGATTGAGCCTTGTAGTCCTCATGCTCACCGGCCTTTCTGCCAATATAATATACCCGCTGCTCGGGTACACACAACCGTTCTCGTTCGGAGCGCTCTTTCTCACGCTCATCGTCGTTATGCAGGTCCTGCTCTACATCGCGCTCACCCGGGACCGCGAGCACACCGGTTCTGCTCCAACAGTTCCTGTTGTTCCTCCCGCCCCCGCGGTGCCGTTCCTGATCCTGCTCCCACTTCTTGCGATCATCGGAGCGCATGTGCGAAGCGAGTACCACATGGTCACCTACCTCTTCCTGCTCCTCATCCTCATCGCCCTGATCGGCCTCGCTGTCGGGTTTGATCGGTTCATCCCGGCATCCTGCTACCCACTGGCAGTCTACTCGATCGCCCTCGCTCTCCTCTATCACACCTCACTGATATCAGGATATATCTGGGGGTATGACATCCACCACGAGCTCCACCTCGTAAACAGCGTGCTTGGACCGGGGCTCTGGGATATGACCATCCCGTACAACACAAACGCGATGCTCTCGATCGTCGCGCTCGCTCCCACCTACTCACTCATCACGGGCCTGGACCCTGTCTGGGTCTTCAAGATCATCTACCCAATTCTCTTCGCATTCGTGCCGCTCGCTCTCTACCGTGTGGTCGGGAAACAGGCAGGCGCGAGGATCGGGTTTCTCTCGGCTTTCTTCTTCGTTGCGTTCTTTACGTTCTACACCGAGATGATCTCTCTTGCCCGGCAGCAGATTGCCGAGTTCTTCCTGGCACTGACGATCCTTGCTATGATCGATAAGTCCATGGATCGTGGCACGCGAGCATTTCTCCTGATCACCTTCGGTTTTGCCATAATCGTCTCGCATTACGGCCTCGCATCTATCTACCTCCTCTCGCTCATCCCGGCATGGGCGCTACTCCTCTTCAGGGAACACCTTCCGGCTGGAATACGGACAAAGTTTCAGGGGGCAGAGGGAACAGGGAACCGCGATCTGCTCTCCGGATGGCGAACCATCTCCGGGGCGCGAGTCAGGACTCTCGTCTTTCCTTACATCCTCGTGCTCGCTCTCATCGCCCTCCTCTGGTACTCGATGATAGCCGGAGGCACGGCGTTTGCAACCCTCGCCGGCATCGGGGATAAGATAGCAGGCACCCTCTTTGCAGAACCCCTCAGCCCCACAACCGCCCAGGGCCTGCATATCCTCACCAGCCAGTCCGTCACACTCCTGCACAGCCTGGCAAAAGGTGTCCATATCGCTACCCAGGGGCTCATCGTCATCGGACTGCTGGCAACCTTCCTCAAACGTGAACGATGGCGAATAGAATCCGAGTATCTCGCAATTTCACTCGTATTCCTCGCGATCAATCTGGCAGGCATCATCGTCCCTTTCTTTGCAAGTTCGCTCAACACAAGCAGGCTCTATCACATCACCCTGATCTTCCTCGCCCCGTTTGCGATCATCGGCGGTATAACACTCTATGAGGCTGCGGTAGAGAGGTTACGTGCTTTGAGAACCGTTCCAGGTATGGGAACCGCCTATCAGGCACTGTCGGTGTTCTTCGTCGTATTTCTCCTCTTCAACACCGGCCTGATCTACCAGATCGCAGGTGATAGCCCGACCTCAATGGCGCTTGAGACCTCCGGAGACAAACCGGTATTCAGCGGGAAGGAGGTGAGAGGAGCCGAGTGGCTCCTCGTCGAAGGAAACAGGCGCCCCATATACGTCGACGGAACGCGCTGGTGGCTCCTGCTGGGATTCGACCCTGACCATCAACGCTACCTCCCGGCGAATGCATCGCTGGTAGAACCAGATTCTTACACCTACTTCGGCACATACAACATCGTAAAGGAGAGCGTCCGGATCGAAGTGAAGGAACACGCAGTCCTTGAAGCGGACTATATCAGCGCTGGAACGTTTACCGGGGACCGGCATAAGGTCTACGACAACGCCGGTTCCGCTATCTATTACCGGTGAGGAGAGAGGTAGACCACCGCACCGGGTGCTGCCGGGCATTGGATGGAGAGAGTCGGGGAGCGGTGGTCTAATAAAGCACCGGCCCCTGCCCCGGGACG
>JAAZID010000372.1 GCA_012510295.1 Methanomicrobiales archaeon
CGGGCCCTCCCCACCTCGCTTCTTCTTCCGGCGCCCCTCCACACCAGCCCCGGAGTGCAGGTCGTCCCCGCTGATCCTCACCCTCGGCATACTGGAGAATCGCCGGCCCGCTATATGATACCTCCGGAGCGCCGGGCGGATGCTTTTTTCGGGATTGCGGTTCTTTTCAGACCTTCTCTCCTGCCTTCCTCCTGAAACTCCACACGCCCATTATCTGCCCGGCCTCTCTATTGACGGACGACCTCTGCCGTAGCTCGTAGTACTTCCCGGTAACAGGATTATAGATCCTCCTCATACTCAATCGCTCTCTCGTTCATCCTATTTGTCGTTTCGCCGCCTCCGATCCTATAACACGATCTTCCAGGGTCCCTGGCGACCCGGCCGGCCAAAAAATAGTTAGTGGGGTTCTATAACGCCCACGCGGGGAGATCAAACGTGATCCCGAGTGCCCAGAGGACGACCGTGAGGAGGAAGACCGTCCAGAGCATGACGCCGATGATATCGAGCGCCCAGCCGGACCTGAGGAGATCCTCGGCGGTGATGTACCCGCTCCCGTAGGCGACGGCGTTAGGCGGGGTCGCGACCGGGAGCATGAAGGCCATAGACGCGCAGACCGCAACGGTGATCATCAGGATGACCGGGTTTAAGCCCATGCTGACGGCCGTGACCGCCATGATCGGCATCAGGACGGCTGCCATGGCGGTATTCGAGGCGACCTCCGTCGCAAGCGAGACCGCGAGTGCCACCACAAAGATCAGGAGGATGATCGGGAGACCGTGGATGACGGTGAGGGATGAGACGATGCTCGCGGCAAGCCCGCTCTGGATGAATCCTCCTGAGAGTGCGATACCGCCGCCAAAGAGGATCAGGATACCCCAGGGGATCTTGACCGCCCACTCCCAGTCCATGGTGAATATGCCGCGTTTCCAGTCGACGGGGAGGATGAAGAGGAGGAACGCCCCGAAGATCGCTATGGTGGAGTCCTGGATACCGGGAAAGATTATATCGAGGCCGGGCACGGTGACGCTACCGATCACCTTGGTGGTTGCGAATATCCAGGCGAAGGCCGTCGTGACAAAGACGACAAGCGTCCAGCGCTCGCCAACAGAGATCGGTCCCAGTTTCTCAAGTTCGTCATGGATGATATCACCGGCTTGAGGAAGACTCTTGAGCATACGGCGGTAGGGAACATAGGTCAGCCAGAGCCAGGCGAGGAAGAGGAATACGGCCGCGAACGGGACACCGAACTTCATCCAGGTAAAAAAGTCAATGGCAGGAGCGCCGGGAAAGATGGTCTTGAGTTGCGCGAGGAATATGCCGTTCGGGGGCGTGCCGATGATCGTGGCGATGCCCCCGATGCTCGCGGCGTAGGGGATGGATATGATCAGGCAGCGCGCAAGCGCCTGCTCCTCGGTGCTGAGGTTCTCAAGTTCTTTGTTCGTCCGGGGGATGATCGTCAGGATGATCGCGATGGCGATCGGGATCATCATCATCGCTGTCGCGGTATTTGATATCCACATCGAGAGGAATGCTGTGGCGATCATGAACCCGAGGATCAGCCGCCGGGGACTCGTCCCCGCGATGTGGATGATGTGGAGAGCTATACGCCGGTGCAGATTCCACCGCTGCATGGCCATAGCGATGATGAATCCGCCGAGGAAGAGGAATATGACCTGATCCCCGTAGGATGCCGCCACTTCCCCCGGGGAGAGAATACCGAGGGCCGGAAAGAGAACCAGTGGAAGAAGGGCGGTCGCCTCCAGCGGAATTCCGCCCGTGACCCAGAGCAGGATCATAAGGATGGTCACTGCTGCAACTGATTTCGCCTCAGGGGCGAGGATTGTGGGATCGATGGGGATCGCCAGGATCGCGAGGAAGATGATGAGTGCCGCAACGATGGAGGCGATCTTTTTCATCCTAAAACCTGTGAGAAAGGATTATTTAAGCATACGGAATTGCAGTTCTGCCCGATTTAGAGGAATATCACGAAAACCCGATTGTTCCAGGCGTATCCGTTTCCTCAAGCGAAGTTCCGGAAATCCGGCAGAAGAGGCGGACAGGCCAGCAACGCGCGCATAGAAGTGCGAACACCAGGATATATCTATGGAATCAGCACAATGGAGTACCATGGCATCAGACAGGATCCTCAGGCGAGGCCTCCCCATCCTCCTCGCGCTCTGCATCCTCACCCTCTGTGCAGGGCAGGTAACGGCTCGCAGCCCGACCATAAACGATATCCAGCCCTACGATACGATCTTCGTCTACGAAGAGGGGCTCAACCTTGCAGGTCTCCGGAACACAACCACGGATAACCCGATCACGGCGCTCCAGAAGTACCAGGATAACAACCCCCAGAAGTCACTCACAAAGAGCATACCGGTGCCCGACGACACCGATTTCGAGGTCCAGGATCTGCTCGTCGGCGGGAGTCACGGAACCTACCACGCCTTCAACCCGGTAGATGGCGTGACGGCGCAGGTGATGATCAGGGAGCCGGAGATCTCTCTTGATGTTGTGCTCGCAACCCCTCACCACAGCGAGCGGCTCGAAGGGCTCACGGTCTCTCCGAACACAAAGATCGCGTTTAAAGTAACGAGCCCGGATGTCGGCGCCTCCTACACCGCCGGCGACGTCTACCCGGCAACGGTCGATATTGTTATCACCCACCCGGGCGGCGCGGAGACCACCGCCATCGGCGGGCTCTCCCTCGCCGGGCTGAACGTGAGCTCGACACGGTTCTACACCGATGACCCCGGCAGACCCGGCCCGATAGTGCTCTCCGGCCTCCGGGAGCCGGGGACCTATACGGTCAGGGCTGAGTGGAGTAAACCGGCGGCGTTTAAGGCCTACGCTGCCGCTTCAGAGCCGGTGACGTTTACGGTCGGGAACCGCGTGGGGATCGATACCGGGACACCGACCCCGACACCACCACCACAGACCACTCTACCGACGACCCCGCCGGCAACGACGGTACCGACAACCCCCCCGATCACTTTACCGACAACCGCGACGACGACAGAGACACCACCAGCGACGACCACGCCGGCAGAAACACCGCTCCCGGCCTGGGCAGGCGTGGCAGCGATCAGCCTTGCCCTCATCTTCGCTGGCCGGCGCCGCTAGCAGAACCGGCAGCCGCCGCAGCCCCCGGCCATATCCCTGATCCAGTCGAGGGAGGCGGCGGCCCACTTCACAACACCGGGGTCATCGTCATCGAGCGCCAGGGTGAGCGCCGGGACCGCCCTCTCATCCCCGAGCATACCGAGGGCGTAGGCCGCCCACATCCGGAGGCGGGGGTCGTCATCACCGAGCGCCTCGACGAGCGGGGGGAGGGAAGCAGGGCCGGATGCAGCGAGGGCATCTGCTGCCGCCATCCGGTCGGCACTCGTTTTTCCATTGCGGAGGTACTCGATCAGGTCAAGAATATCAGCATCGCTCATAAGACTCATTACCTTTTTGCATCCGGAAAGGAAAAACGATCGGTTTTTCAAAAATGGTGTCAGTGGGTCTGCCGGTAGTAGTCCCACGCATCGACCTCGGTGCCGTTTGCGAATATACAGACGCCGTACTCGCTCCCGTCGGAGTTTTTCCGGATCTCGTAGGTGTGCCCCTGTTCGATGCACCAGGCCGCGGCCGGGTTTGCTATACCGGCGCCGGGCTGGGAGTCCACCCACGGGATATCGAGGATCTCGATCGGCGTCCCCCACTGCTGGAGGGTCACGGCATCGGGCACGATTCTGCCGGAGAAGGCGATCCGCATCCCGTCGACGCGATAACGATCCTCAAGCCCGATCGGGAGGTAGCGCTCCCCACCATCGGCGATGATACCGTAGAACCCACCCTCAAGGTCAACGTAGGTGACCGTGCCGTTTGCGGATATGCGATCATCATCCCCACCGGCAGCGATACACCCACAGACGATTATCGCCCCGATGAGGACGAGGATGATGGCTGGATAACTCTGATGTCCCCTCATACGTATCAACACGGTATATTCTTCCGTAAAACGTAAGTAAATTGCTGTAACTGCGAAATAATTCGAAGTTATCCCGCAGACCTGCACCAACAGGAGGGCGACCCCCGGCCGCAACCACTATCATCACCGCCGACCACAACCCCGCCCATGCCTCAACAGAGATCCGCCGGCATCACGTCCATCGGGTACGACCCCACGACACGATCGCTGCTCGTCATATGCGAGAGCGGGGACGCCTACCGCTACGCCGGCATACCAAAAGAGGTCTACGAAGACCTCATCGCGGCCCCGTCTCGCGAAGGGTTCGTCCGCGACAGGGTCCAGGGCAGGTATCCCCGGGAGAAGTACCCCTGCCTGGCGGTGGGAGAGGAGGTATAGGGGGTCTTACCCCTGTCGCTTCCGAAATGCCTCGAAATCCTTAAGGCATCGCCGGCCCTCAGGGCTCTCGCGGAGGAACTCAAGGAAATCCTGGAGGTGTTCCAGCGTCTCCGGGCTCACGTGATGCTCGAACTGGCAGGCGTCGGCCTCGGCAACCTTGCGATCGACGCCGAGGAGCCTGAGCAGATCCGCAAACGTCCTGTGCCGCTGCCAGAGGTCCCGGGCCATCTCAAACCCGGCCTCCGTCAGCGTCGCGCCGACGTAGGGCTCATAGACGATGAGCCCCTTCTCCTCCAATTTCCTGAGCACCTCGGTGACCGAAGGTGGTTTTACATCGATAGCCTCCGCTATCATGCCGGTCTGGGCGCGCCCCTGCTCCCGCTCGAGCAGGCATATGATCTCGATGTACTCTTCTTTCGTCTTCCTGCGCATCTCCTTTCTTACTCCTAAAACCCTATCAACACCATCCGGAGCAGACCCCCGACGATGAGCGCCGTCGTCACCATAACGCCCACGGCGGCGGCCATCCCCCGCGCCCCGAGCTCCTTGAGGAGGACCACGAACGTCGCCACGCAGGGGAAGTAGATCGAGAGCATCGCCACCGCGATGACGAGCTGCACCGGCGTCATGCCGAGCGGCACCAGCATCCCGACCGCGAGATCCTTCCTGAGGAACCCGACCAGGAGGGCGGCGGTGGCTTCGGCCGGGAGACCGAGCCAGACCTCCATCAGGGGCGCAAACGCTGTCGCCATCCACCCGAGGAACCCGACCGTGTAGAGCAGGTTCACGAGCAGGATACCGAGGAAGAGGTAGGGTATCGCCTCACCGATAAACCCTCGCACACGCATCCAGGTCTTTGAGGCGGTGACCCTGAGGTTTGGCACCCGGTAGGGCGGGATCTCGAGGAATATCTCGGGGCACTCCCCGGGGATCACCCGGCTCAGTATGAGCCCGACGACGATGTAGACCGCCAGGAGGGTTGCAAAGACCATAACGATATAGCGCGCCCCAAACGGCCCGAGCACGCCGAATACCATCGCTATCTGGGCCATACACGGGACCGATATCGACATCAGTGTGGCGGCGATGAACCTCTGCTTCTTCGTCTCAAGCACCCGGGTAGCGAGCGCCCCGGGCACGTTGCACCCGAGACCGAGGAAGACTGATATGATGCCGTGGCCGTGCATGCCGAGCCGGTGGAAGAAGGTATCCACGAGCGTCGCAAGCCTCGGGAGGTAGCCGGTATCCTCGAGGATCGAGAGCATGAGGTAGAACGCCACGATGTAGGGGAGGATCATTGCAAAC
>JAAZID010000373.1 GCA_012510295.1 Methanomicrobiales archaeon
CACGGCATCGGTGACCCGGGAGAGGAGGCCGTGCGGTGCCTCGCCGGGGAGGAGGTAGCGGCGCTCCAGGAGGAGGCGGGCGGCGGGGGTGAGCTCCATACTGGAGAGATGGAACCCCGGCATTATTAAGCCGTCGTGCCCAACATTTCTCCCGGCAATGTCTCTTATCGTGCTCGGAACTGCATCCCACGTGGGAAAGAGCGTGACGGTGGCAGCGCTCTGCCGCGCTCTCTACCGCCGCGGGATCCCGGTTGCGCCGTTCAAATCACAGAATATGAGTCTCAACTCCTACATCACGGCCGACGGGAGCGAGATCGGGATGGCCCAGGCCGTGCAGGCCTTCGCCGCGGGTATCGAGCCTGTAGCCGACATGAACCCGATCCTCCTCAAACCGATGGGCGATCGGACGTCGCAGGTGATCCTGCTCGGCCGGCCGTACAGGGACGTGCAGATCCGTAACTACTATGCAGAGACTGACAGGCTCCTCGAAGAGGCTGTGGCGGCTTTTGAGCGGTTGCAGAACTGTTACGGGCACGTCGTGGTGGAAGGGGCCGGGGGGGCGGCGGAGGTGAACCTCTACGATCGCGATATAGCAAACATCAGGCTCGCACGGAGCCTCGGGCTTCCGATCATCCTCGTCGCCGATATCGAGCGCGGCGGGGTCTTTGCACAGGTCTACGGGACGCTCGCCCTCCTCCCCGATGATATCAGGCCGCTCGTCGCCGGGATAATCATCAACAAGTTCCGGGGAGATCTCGGGTTCTTCGCATCGGGAGTGAAGAAGCTCGAGGAGCTCACGGGCGTCCCGGTCCTCGGAGTGGTCCCGTATGCGGATATACCGCTCCCGAGCGAAGATTCACTCTCGCTTGCGGATAAAGGCCGGCAGGCGACCAGGAACCCCGTGCGGATCGCCGTCATTCGCCTCCCGGGGATCATAAACTTCACCGACTTTGAGCTCCTCGAGCGCCACGCTACGGTGGATTACGCCCCGCCGGGGTCGTCGCTCGCCGGCTACGACTGTATCATCCTCCCGGGGACGAAGGATGTTATAGAGGATCTCGAGGTGCTCCGGCGGGCGGGGACCGGTGAGGAACTCAGGCTCGCCCGGGAACGGGGTATACCGGTCATCGGGATCGCCGGTGGCTACCGGATGCTCTGCCGCCGGATCGTCGATGCGGGGGCCGGGTACGAGGGTTTCGGGCTCCTCGATGCGGTCACGACATCGACCGGCTACCAGAAGGCGGCGACGCAGGTCAGGCGCCGGGCGACCGGCCCCGGCCCGATCCTCTCCCGGATAGGCGAGGTGAGCGGCTACGAGATCCATTCAGGCGAGACTGAACCCGGGGATCTCCCGGAGGCGTTCGCCGGCGATGGGGCCGCAAGTCACGACGGCCTGGTTATCGGGACCTTCATGCACGGTATCTTCCAGAACCTGGATGTCGCAAACGCCCTCCTCGCCTACCTCGCAGAGCGGCGGGGGGTGCCGTTTGAGCTGGTGACAGCGACGGACGGCGACGCCGCTTACGATGACCTCGCCCGGCACTTCGAGGAACATGTGGATATGGATGCGATCATGGCGTATTTTGAGGATAGTGGATAAAAAAGGTGTGTGGCGACCGATAAGAGTTCCCGGTATTCTCAGATCAGGCCAATTTTTGCTTTGATCTGCTGGATGTCCGCTTCCATTGTAGAGAGGCGCCGATCAAAGTGAGAACACATGTCAGTACGGAGATCGCGGATCTCGTTCGTGATCGATCCCTCCATCTGATCCATCTTTTCAAGCATATTATCCTGCTTTTCAAGCATGTTATCCTGTTTTTCGAGCATACAATCCATCTTTTCAAGCATCTTATCCTGTTTCTTATCGATGCTGAGGATTGCCGGAATGCCTTTAGCGAGCTGCTCGATCTGGATCATATGCATATAATCAATTGTTGAGATGACATACCCCTCATACTGCTCAAATACAATATCAGAGACATTCGCATCCGGGGGGTGCTCCTCCCGGATGATGGAATTGAGTGCATCCACCTGTCCGGAATCGCCTTCGTACTGCACCACTACCTGTTCGGCGCCACCCTGTACCCGATTTCTTGCGCTGAACTTCTGGAATCCCAGCCCAAGACCTCTCTGGAGCAGGAACACCCGGTAGCCCACATCGTGGACCTTTCCGCCGGTGATGACCGCCTGCATCTTCATGACAGAACATCTTTTTCGGGAGGATAAATAATCTC
>JAAZID010000055.1 GCA_012510295.1 Methanomicrobiales archaeon
CTCATGAATAGTGAATACCGGGAAGGTAAAATAGCTGTTTTAGTGGTCGGAGATGATGGCGTTACCGAGATCCACGGAAGACTGTGTGTAAATCATGGATTTTTCGGCCAGCACAACCCGCCCGGCCGGTAGATCCCGCCTGACATTTCCTCAACGGCTCACGGGGTTACACCTG
Source organism: Methanomicrobiales archaeon (assembly GCA_012510295.1). Lineage (GTDB taxonomy): Archaea > Halobacteriota > Methanomicrobia > Methanomicrobiales > Methanoculleaceae > Methanoculleus. The sequence goes on from JAAZID010000055.1 coordinate 176, forward strand.
TTTGGGGGCGCATACGATTGGAGGCGCCGGCCGCACAAAAAAGAGTTCTCCGGGATCTTTCCCGGAGCATCAGCTCACTGGTATTCCGGCGGCTGCACCTCTTTTGGGAGCCCGCCCTTGAAGTGCTGCTGGACCTTCGCGTAGTACTGCCGCACCCTCTCGTTCATCGTCGCATGCACCTTCTCCCGTGCCTGCTCGAAATGCGACGGGTTCACGAAGGAGACCCCCTCCCGCATGGCGAGCATGGCCGCCTCCCGGCAGAGCCCCTCAAGGTCTGACCCGACGAATCCATCGGTCCCGGTGGCGATCTCTTTCAGGAGGTCGTCCCGCACGGGGTCATCGAGTCCCACCTGTTGCTGGGCGAAGATATCAACGATCTTCTTCCGCCGGAGGTAACGCGGGAGGCCTTCGTCATCGCTCACCGCAATCGCAAGCCGGCGGGTCTTCACATCTTCGACGCTCATGTGGCCCTCGGCCCCGGCAGTAAGTATCAGATCTTCGAGTTCATCCTCAGAGAGGCCATCCGTTATATCGACGAGTCCCTCAATTGCTGAGCCCTCGATCGGTATATAGCGAGCATGGATCGCGAGGATCTTCGCACGATCATCCCGGCCGGGAGCACCGATGTAGACGAGGCGGTCGAATCGGCCTGGACGAAGGAGCGCCGGATCGACCATGTCAGGCCGATTCGTCGCCCCCATAACCACAACGCCCCGGAGCTCTTCAAGGCCGTCGATCTCGGTCAGGATCTGGTTTAAAACACTCTCGATGACACGAGACTCGGCACCCTCGCTCCGTGCAGGTGCAAGCGAATCCAGTTCATCGAAGAAGATGATGGACGGCGCCACCTGTCGGGCCTTCTTGAAGATTTCACGGACAGCCCGTTCGCTCTCTCCGACCCATTTCGAGAGGAGCTGGGGGCCCTTGACCGGCACGAAGTTTGCCCCGCTCTCGCTTGCGATCGCCTTTGCGATGAGGGTTTTTCCGGTTCCCGGTGGACCATAGAGGAGGACGCCCTTCGGTGGCTCGATACCGAGGTCGTCGAACTGTTCACGCCGGGTGAGCGGGAACTCGACCGCCTCGCGGATCTCCTGTTTTGCCTCCTCAAGCCCACCGACGTCATCCCAGCGGGTATGAGGAACCTCAAGGAGGATCTCCCGCATGGCGCTCGGTCCTACATCGCGGAGGGCGTCGCGGAAGTCCTTGCTCATGACCTCCATCTTCTCAAGGGTCTCTGCCGGTATCTCCTCAGCCTCCATATCGATCTCGGGGAGGTAGCGCCGGAGCGCCTTGATCGCCGCCTCACGGGCAAGGGCGGCGAGGTCCGCCCCGACAAACCCATGAGTCTGCTGGGCGATATGACCGATCTCCACGTCGTCGGCGAGCGGCATACCGCGGGTGTGGATCTGGAGCACCTGGGCCCGGTCGTTCTCGGCCGGGACACCGATCTCGATCTCCCGGTCGAACCGTCCTGGCCGGCGGAGGGCCGGGTCGATGGCATCGAGCCGGTTCGTGGCCCCGATCACAACGACCTGCCCCCGCTCCTCAAGCCCATCCATCATCGTGAGGAGCTGGGCCACCACACGCCGCTCGACCTCGCCCGTAACCTCCTCACGCCGGGGGGCGATGGAGTCGAGTTCATCGATGAATATGATTGCAGGTGCGTTCTGCCTCGCCTCCTCGAAGACCTCACGGAGCCGCTGTTCACTCTCGCCGTAGTACTTCGATATCACTTCGGGCCCGGCGATGGAGATGAAATGTGCTCCACTTTCATTAGCGACTGCCTTTGCGATGAGGGTCTTTCCGGTCCCGGGCGGCCCGTAGAGGAGGACGCCCTTCGGAGGCTCGATCCCGAGTGTCCTGAATATCTCCGGGTGGCGCATGGGGAGTTCGATCGTCTCGCGGACTCGCTGGAGTTCACCCTTGAGACCGCCGACGTCTTCGTAGCTGATCCGCTTCACGCCCTCAAACCCGGCTGCCGGTTTCTCGGAGAACTCGATCTTGGTATTCTTGGTGATGATCACCGCGTTCTCCGGCTCGATCATAACAGCCTTGAACGCGACAAGCTGGGGCTGCATGAACGGGAGCCCCGCCTGGATCGGCACGGAATCATTCTTCACGACCGGGAAGTCGATCAGTTTGTTGACGGCGTTGCCGAAGTTTATCGGGAGCTGTTTCGGGAGATCTTCCGGGGGTGCGAGGACCACCCGTTTCGCCTCGATCTCCTCATCCAGCGTCCGTATCTTCACCCGGTCGCCGATACTGGCGCCGGTATTGAGCCGGGTGAAGTTGTCTATCCTGACCTTCCCCTGGTGCCAGTCGTTCACCATAGCACGCCAGACCTTGGCCACGGTTGGGCGTTTCCCCTCGATGATGACGAGATCGCCCGGGCTGAGCCTGAGCTGTAGCATGGTATCGGGGTCGAGCCGTGCCTTGCCCGCGCCCTGATCCTCTGGATAAGCGCTATCTACTTTCAAGTATATCTCGGGCATTACCTCTAGTTCTTATATTTCGGGGATTTATAAGTACTGGAGACGCATGAACATACTTCTCTTCGATCCGTTCAGCGGTGCCGCAGGCGACATGGTCATCGGTTCCCTCCTCGATCTGGGGGCGGATGAAGAGGCTGTCAGGGCAGCCATGCGGTCAGTCGTCGGCGAACCGACAATAGAACGGGTAGACCGCTCCGGCATCCAGGCCACCTGGGTGAGAGCGCATGCCCCGGTGCATCACCGCACCCTCGACGAGGTGCTCGAACGGGTGGCCGGGAGTGACGCCCCCGCCACTGCCCTGGAGATGGCCCGCCAGGTTTTTTTCAGGATCCACAGGGCCGAGGAGAGCATCCACGGGGTCGGAGCGCATTTTCATGAAGTGGGGGCGGACGATGCTATAGCCGATGTGGTCGGTGCCTGCACCGCTCTACACTCCCTGGATGTCGATGGGGTGGCGGTCCTCCCGGTGGCGCTCGGGAGAGGGTTTCTGGTCGGGGCTCACGGGACGTTTCCTGTCCCGGCCCCGGCGACCGTGGCGATACTTGCCGCGTCAGACCTGCAGACGTTTCCCGGCGATGAGGATCGGGAGCTCTGCACACCGACGGGGGCTGCCCTCCTCGCTGAGTTTGCAACGATGAAGCCGGATGATATCGGCCCCGCGGAGATACAGGCGGCCGGGTACGGTGCAGGGAGCAGAGACCCGCCCGGAAGACCCAACGTCCTCCGCTCGATGCTCCTCTCCGTAGCGGAGGGGATCGGCGGCGACCGGGTCGATCTCCTGGAGACGAACGTGGATGATGTGACCGGAGAAGCCCTCGCCTATACGCTTGCCCGCCTGATGGAGGAAGGAGCCCGGGACGCAAGCGCTATCCCTGCGGTGATGAAGAAGGGGCGGAGCGGGCACCTCGTCAGGGTAGTCGCACACCCCGATACAACCGACCGTCTCGCCGGTGTGATGGCCCGGGAGCTCGGGACACTCGGCATACGGTGCATACCGATGGTCCACCGGTTCGTCGCCGAGCGGACGGTTGAAACGGTCACGGTAGCGCTCCGGAGTCGGGAATGGACGATCGACGTGAAATGTGGCTGGACGGCAGGAAAGATAACCTCCTTCAAGCCGGAGTACGACCAGGCGGCGGCGTGCGCACGGGAACTTGGTGTCCCGCTCCGGGAGGTCACCGGTGCCGTCGAAGCGGCTGCACGCCGCCTCTTCATCGAGCAGGGTGTGCTTGAGCCTTGAAGCAGGACCGGGTCAGCACGGGATGCCCCCCTCTCGACGACCTCCTGGGTGGCGGACTTGAGCGGCGGGCTATCACCCAGATATACGGTGAATCTGCGAGCGGCAAGAGCGTTTTCTGCCTGCTGGCGACGGTGGCAAGCCTCAGGGCCGGGAACTCGGTCGTCTATATCGATACCGAGGGGTTCTCGGTGGAGCGGTTTGTGCAGATCGCCGGGGAACACGCGGAGGAACTTGCAGACCGGCTCTACCTCTTTGAACCGCTCGACTTCATCCAGCAGGGTGCGATGATCGCCGATTCGGAGGAAGTGTTCCAGAAGAACGGCCCCGTGGGCCTGATCGTGGTGGACTCGGCGACCGCCCTCTACCGGACCGAGCTCGGGCTTGGGCGTGAGACGGTGCGCACCCTCTCACACCATATGGTCAGGCTCCTCGGGCTTGCGAAGAAGTATGACGTCCCGGCCCTGATCACCAACCAGATCTACATGGACATCGAACGGGACCGGTTCGCCGGCCTTGGCGGGACAGCCCTTGAGCATATATCGAAAGCCATCATCCGGCTCGAGAAAAAAGATAGCGTCCGGCAGGCGGTGCTCCGGAAGCACCGGTCCCGGCCGGAGGGTATCTCGTTTGATTTTGTGATCACCGAAAGTGGGATCAGAGCGGTATAACGCCTGTAAAGACCGTATAAGCCGGGCCTTCCAGGGTTACGGAGTCTCCGAAGCGGATGGTGAGCGGGCCTCCTTCCGTCTCGACCCGCACCTCATCCCCGACCTTCCCAAGGCGGCGGGCGACGGCGGCCGATGCGGTGGCACCGGTGCCGCAGCTCGTGGTCTCATCCTCAACGCCGCGCTCAAACGTCCGGATTGTGAGGATGTCGCCATCTTCCTGTTCGACGAAGTTGGCGTTTGCTCCCTCGACGAAGGTGATATGGTTCCTGATGGCGGGGCCGGCAGCGCCGATATCGACGGTATCGATATCTTCTACGAACGTAACAGCGTGGGGGACGCCGGCGTTTGCGGCGTAGACGGTGAACCCGAGGATCTCTTCCTTGTACTCGCCGTTCCCGGTTGCGGGGATGGCGCTCCGATCAAATTCGGGCGTCGGCATGGTGATGGTTGCGGAGAACTCATCGTCCGCGTAGCCCATCGTGACCGGTATGACTCCGGCCCCGGTCTCGACCGAGCAGGATTCCTTCACGTAGCCGGCATCGTAGGCATACTTCGCAAGGCACCGGATGCCGTTCCCGCACATCGCAGCCTCACTCTCGTCCGGCTGGAAGAGCCGCATCTTTATGTCGGCCGTATCTGACGCCTGGAGGAAGATGACGCCGTCAGCGCCGATACCGAACCTGCGGTCGCAGTAGAGCGCCGCAAACGCTCCTTTCATATCCTCGGGGATGACCTCCCGGTCGCGCTCATCGATCAGGATAAAGTCGTTCCCGTTCCCGTGTAGTTTGGTAAACGCAATCTCCATGGTGTAAGCCTCTTTTGTAGGTATTGGAGGGGAGGGGTGATAAATCGTGGGGGTGTGGGTTTGCCGGTGTGACTGGGTGTGGGGGCTACCGGCAGTCGCACCACTCCCGTCCGGGTTTGCACTGGTGAACCGTTCCTGCCCTTTCTGCAGTCACCGGGGC
>JAAZID010000374.1 GCA_012510295.1 Methanomicrobiales archaeon
AACGGCTGGTACCTCTCGATGCTCCTGCACAAGGATGGATGGTCGCGCCTCGGCTTCTTCGGCTACGACCTCCAGGACCAGTGTGGGTCCGCAAACTCGCTCTCCATCCGGGGCGACGAGGGTGCGATCGGCGAGCTGCGCGGTCCGAACTACCCGAACTACGCGATGAACGTCGGTCACCAGGGCGAGTACGCCGCTATCGTCGGCGGTGCTCACTACGGCCGTGGCGATGCGTTCTGCTACGACCCGCGTGTGGCGATCTGCTTCGCCGACCCGGCCCTGAAGTTCGACTTCGCCGAGCCCCGCCGCGAGTTCGCAAAGGGCGCAATCCGCGAGTTCATGCCCGCCGGCGAGCGTTCGCTCATCATACCGGCCCGGTAACCCTAACCCAACTTTTTTTTATTTACTGCAATTTTTAATGACTAATGAGACGATTCCAGCCCATTTTCCACGTTTCGTTGTGATACCGGCGCACCTTTTCGAAACCTTTAATTAAGTCATAAACAACTGTTAATTGAACCAAAAAGGTTTTGAACGTATACTCTGGTGCGATGCGCACCGAGGGAGGATGCTGAATGGAAGAGATTATATTTGGCATCGGCATTACCGCATTGGCAGGTGCTCTTGCAACCATAGCCGGCGCAGCGGAAGATACTGAGTCTGATATCGGATCCCAGGGAGATCCGAACTCCCAGGTTCAGTTAGCCCCGCAGATGGGATATATTCACCGAATCTTCAACAAGGCGATTGCCGGTGAACCCCCAGCGTACGGTCTCTGGGTTGCATTGGGCGCAGGCCTTGCCTGGGCATTTATGGCGATGCAGATAAACCCGATTCTTGCAATTGTACTCGGGAGCGCTCTTGCGGTCTTCGTGCAGGGCGTCTATGCGACAACCGCATATCTCGGTCGTACTGCAAGTCTCGCGAAGTTTGAACAGCCGGTTTACATCGACATCTTGAAGTCGATGACGACCGTGACCATGGCACACGCGTTTGTAGCGATCTTTGCCGCTGTAGCGATGTGTCACCTGATCATCAGCGCACTCGGCCACCCCTTCCCGCTCCCGCTTCTGGGTCTTGTATGGGGTATCGCGCTCGGTGCAGCCGGATCTGCAACCGGTAACCCGTTCTACGGAAAGGAGCGGCAGTACCAGGAGCAGAAGTTCGGAGCCGGTGTCCCGATCTCCGCGTCCGGGAACATCGTCCGCTACGCTGAGGCCGGCGAGCGGAATTCACTCGACAACGGTTTCTTCAGCGCCAAACTCGGCGGTCCTGCGTCGGGTATCTGTTTTGGCCTGATCGTCTTCTTTGAACTCTGGCGTACCGTGGTCTTCGAGCCGATCGCCGCCGGATGGGGAGCGGTCATCGTCGGCGTCGTTGTAATCCTGATCTTTGCCATCATCGACCGCTACATTGAGGTCTGGGCAAGGAAGACATTCGGTCCCTACGTGGCCCCTGAGGAGGCATCATCATGAGTGCACTCGGTGGACCAGACAGACTTCAGGCGTCCAGTCCCCGACCGGGATGGGCCTTATAGTCAGCATCATTCTTATCATCGTTGCGCTTGCGCTTGCCTTCTTCCTCGTACAGATGGCCGGGCTGCTCGCACTTGTCGGCATCATCATCGGTGGCGTCCTGGTCGGATTCGGTGTTCACTTCGTTCCGGTCGGCGGTGCGCCCGCTGCGATGGGGCAGGCACCAGGTATCGCAACCGGTGTGGCGATGCTCGCCGCCGGTGCCGGGCTTGCAGGTCTCTTCGGCGGCGCATGGGCAGCTCCACTTGGATTCCCCCTTGCTCTTGCAGGCGGTGCGATCGGCGGCGGTCTGCTGATGGCGATCACCTGTACGATGGTCAATGTCGTCTACATCTTCGGCATGGGTATCCCGGCAGCTTCGGGTAAGGTCGATAAGGATCCGATCACGGGCGACACGTTCCCCGAGTACAAGAGCCAGGGTACCGAAGGGCACGGCCTCCCGTTCATCTCCTGGGTCGGCGGTGTCGTCGGTGGTGCGCTCGGTGGTCTCGGTGGGACGCTCATCTACCTTGAGCTTCTCGAGGTTTACCAGGCACAGATGCCCGCACTCTTCGGTGCATCGGTCGAGCAGATCGCCCCTATCGCTGTCTCTCTTGCCGGTGTCTTTGCGATCGGCATGTTCCTGATGAACGCCGTTCTTGCCGCATACAACATCACCGGTACGATCGAGGGGCCGCATGACCCCAAGTTCAAGAGATTCCCAAGAGCGATCATCGCAGCCGCTGCAGCATCTGCTGTTGCAGGCATATTTGCAATCGGGTTGCTCGAACTCCTGGGGGTGTTTTAGATGGCGGTAAAAATTGAAGTCGGAGCAGGTGGCGTCCCGCACAACCAGATCTTAATCTACGGTCTTGTGGGCTCGATCATCCTCATCTACCTGACATACTTAAATGAGGTCACCAACACCGAGTACTTCGCATTCTTCGGCGGGCTGGCCTGTGTGGCCGCGCTCGTCTGGGGTGCTGACACGATCAAGCATCTCTGCAGCTACGGTCTTGGTACCGGCGTTCCGTCAGCAGGTATGATCGCACTCGGGTCTGGCGTCATCGCCGCACTTTTCGGGGCTACGACCGGTGTGTTTGCACCGATCGTTGCGATCATCGTCGCTGCGATCATCGGTGCGGTATGCGGGTTGCTCGCCAACCACGTGGTCAGGATGGATATTCCTGTCATGGTTGTATCGCTGACGGAGCTTGCGGTCGTCGGTGCGATATCGGTGCTCGGCCTCATCGCAATGGTCGGTGGGACATTCAACTTCATGGACCTGATCACCGGCACGACCGTCGTCCTCGGATTCACTGTACAGAGCTACGGAACCTCCGTCATCGGTGGCAGCATCGTTGCCCTGATCTTCATGCTCGCTGCAATCGCTATCCAGCATGCGTTTAACGCCTGTCTCGGACCCAATGAGATGCAGGACCGGACGCTCATGCTCGCCGCTGAGTGTGGTTTCCTCTCCATGATCCCGATTGCGGTCATATCGTTCGCGTTCATCGCGTTCGTCCCGGCTCTCATATCGCTACTGGTCTCGCTTATCGGGTGGTTCTACACCTACATGCGGTACATTGAGCTCTCGAAGCGTGATGCCTACGCCTGGCTTGATGCGCAGCCGATCCTGGAGCCCAAGGGAGGTGCCTAGATGGCATACATTCAGGTACTGCCTGAGTACGGGCTGGTCGTTGACCCGATGGTCGGTGTCGTTACCACTGCCGGCGTCTCGTACACCCCCGTGGTCGAGCAGGTAGCAGAGCTTGAGAAGATCACCGACGATCTGATCGGTATGCTCTCCGGAGAGGGTAACTTCCTTGCGTCATTCCCGAACAGGGAAGGAGTTCTCAATATCGCTGGAGGCGTGACCGCATTCTGGTATGGCATGGCAGTCGGTCTTCTGATTGCCGGTGTCATCGTATTAGGACTGCTGTGAGGTGAATAACATGGTTGAGAAGAAATCACCGGCCAGTGGATGGCCGATAGTTAAGGGCGACTTCCATTCCGGAGATGCACAGAGTTGCGTCGCAGTCGTCACCATGGGATCCCACCTCGATGAGCAGGGTATCTGTGATGCCGGAGCGGCAATCGCCGGTTCCTGCAAGACCGAAAACCTTGGTATCGAGAAGATCATCGCAAACGTCATCTCAAACCCCAACATCAGGTTCATCCTCTGTTGTGGTACTGAGGTCAAGGGCCACCTTTCCGGCCAGAGTTTCATCGCGCTCCATGCTGGCGGTGTCTCCGGCGGAAAGATCGTCGGGGCGGAGGGAGCTATCCCGTTCATCGAGAACCTCTCTGACGATGCGATCAAACGCTTCCAGGACCAGGTTGAAGTCGTCAACATCATGGAAAGCGAGGATATGGGCGCCATCAAGGCCAAGATCGATGAACTCAAGGCCAGAGATCCCGGCGCGTTCCCCGAAGACCCCATGATCGTCGAGGTCAAGGAGGCAGGCGCTGGCGCAGAGGAAGTAAGCGGCGAAGTGCAGCCGCTCTCCGGTGAACTGGCGCTGGTCCATGCGCGGATGAAGGTCATCGAACGGATGGTCACGGATATCGGCTACCGCAACAAATTTGCCGCCGGTGTCTATTCAGGCAAGATCGAGGGTCTCATGATCGGTCTGATCGTCTCGTTCACGATTCTGGGATTCATCTTGATGGGGTGATATAGATGGCAGAAGAAGGTATACAGGCAGCAGGCCCCATCCGGATGACAGCGATCAACAGAATGATGGACTCCATCCGGTACAAGGCACAGATCCTTGCCCGCACGAATAAACTGGAATCAGGAATTATGGGCATGGGGATCCTCGGGTTCGCAATCGGGATCCTTGTTGTCATGATCCTGATCGTGGTTCCGGTACTGATACTGGGGGCGATCTAACATGGCTGAGAAGAAATCACCGGCCAGCGGATGGCCGATAGTTAAGGGCGACTTCCATTCCGGAGATGCACAGAGCTGTGTCGCAGTCGTCACCATGGGATCCCATCTCGACGAACAGGGTATCTGTGATGCCGGAGCGGCAATCGCCGGTTCCTGCAAGACCGAGAACCTCGGTATCGAGAAGATCATCGCAAACGTCATCTCAAACCCCAACATCAGATTCATCCTCTGTTGCGGCACTGAGGTCAAGGGTCACCTTTCCGGCCAGAGTTTCATCGCGTTACATGCTGGCGGTGTCTCCGGCGGAAAGATCGTCGGAGCGGAGGGAGCTATCCCGTTCATCGAGAACCTCTCTGACGATGCGATCAAGCGCTTCCAGGACCAGGTTGAAGTCGTCAACATCATGGAAAGCGAGGATATGGGCGCCATCAAGGCCAAGATCGATGAACTCAGGGCCAGAGATCCCGGCGCATTCCCCGAAGAGCCTATGGTCGTCGAGGTCAAGGAGGCAGGTGGCGGTGCGGCGGAAGTGGCCGTTGCAGGCGTTAACCCGCAGTTCCTTGAGATCGAGGAGCGACTCAATGTTATCGAGGAGAGAATCGAGTTCGTTGATGCTGAGATAGCCCAGCGCGTCGGAAGAAAGATAGGACGTGATATCGGCATCCTGTACGGACTGGTTGCAGGCTTAATTGTATTCATGATGTTGTTGGTATTACTGCCCAAATTGATTGGGTTCCTGTAGGAGGATTGACGAATATGTTCAAGTTCGAAAAAGAACAGACGGTACATGACTTTAATGGTACCATGATCGGCGGGCAGCCTGGAGAATACCCGACCGTGCTCGGTGCATCCATCTTCTACAACAAGCACGAGATTGTATTGGATGATCACACCGGAAAGATCGACAAGGTTACGGCAGAGGCACTCTGGAACCGCTGCCAGGAGCTCTCAGACCTCACCGGTATTCCGCACTTTATCCAGATCATCGCGGAGTTCCCTGAGGCTTTCGAGAGCTACATCGACTGGTTCTGTAGCGTCGATGACAAGACTGCGTTCCTGATGGACTCTTCCGTCCCGGCGGCGCTTGCCCATGCGTGCGAGTACGTCACCGAGGCCGGGGTTGCGGACCGTGCGATCTACAACTCGATCAACGGTTCGATCGTACCTGAGAGCATTGAGGCGCTGACCAAGAGCGACGTGACTGCTGCGATCGTCCTCGCCTTCAACCCCGCCGACCCGTCGGTCGCCGGCCGTGAGAAGGTTCTGGTCGAGGGCGGCGTCGCCGGTCAGGAGCTCGGGATGCTTGAGATCGCGGAGAAGTGCGGCATCACCCGCCCGATCCTCGATACCGCAGCGACCCCGCTCGGCCTTGGATCCGGCGGTTCATACCGTGAGATTCTCGCCTGTAAGGCGATCCACGGTCAGCCGACCGGTGGTGCATACCACAACATGACGGTCTCCTGGACCTGGCTGAAGCGGTGGAAGGGAACAAAGAAGACTCCCTCCCAGCAGCTGGTCGGTCTTGAGGGCAAGGATGCTCTCATCAAGCAGCTCACGCTCCACTACCTCGGCGGCCTGGACGGACTGCGTCAGGCGGCCTGGTCGGCACCTGATATCGGGTGCAACATGATCGCAAGCACGCTCGGTGCGGACCTGATCATGTATGGCCCTATCGAGAACGTCGAGGCGATGATCACCGCGCAGGCTTATACCGATATCGTCATACTGGAAGCGGCGCGCGACTTCGGTATCGAGCCTCAGGTGGACACCCACCCGCTGTTTAAACTCGTCTAAACCAAACCCTTTTTTTTGTCCGCCTGTATATCGCCGGTTGACTTTGTTTGAGGAGGCACACCTCTCCAGGGGTATTGGTGGCTACTAGGAGGTAGCCGATCACAGGAGAAGCTTTACCGGATCTACGGTTGCCAGAGCAATAGGCCTCTGCTCACGCCCGATCTCCGTTCGGGTCTTGAAAAAATCGATGATCCTCTATCCTGCAGCACTCAGGGCAGTTCGATACTTCCTGCTATCCGGAGTTTTCCACCCTCGAGGTAGTGGAGCACCGCCGTATCGCCCGGGAGGTAGATGAGATCCTTCTCAAGCGCGAGCGTGAGCGTCGGTCTCCGCCAGTCTCCATCGTCCCGCACCGCCTCCACGCGGACCGGGATGAACTGCATCCAGTGGCCGAGGTGGAGCACCGTCCCTGTTGTGAGGGGGGCCGGCCAGTATTTGACCAGGGTCGCCTGCGCCTCAAGGTTCGTCCGGATCTGGATCGCGGGATCGTTTGAGAGGACGAAACCTCGGTCAAGACTGTCTGATTCGATGTTCTTGAGTGCAAGCCCCACGCGGTCGCCTTCAGTTGCCCGGTCGAAGTCGTCATCATGCTTCTGAATGGACCGCACCGTGATCGCCTGCTCTCCGGGGTAGATCTTCAGGGTGTTGTGTTTCCTGATGCCGCCCCGCACAACGCCGCCGAGGATGACTGTCCCGATGCCGCGGACGTTGAAATGGTGGTCGATAGGGATCGTCCCCAGGGTGCCGGCCGCAGGTTCGGTTGAGGAACGGTCGTGCGCGTGGGCGAGCAGGCGGTCGCGGAGCACGATGGGGTCGTCATCCACAAACTCGTAGTGTTCAAGCACCGTCCCCCTGAGGAACGGGGTCAAGTCTCCGGGGGTGAGGTAGTTTTTGAGGACGATGTAGCCCTGCTTTACCCTGGCTTCATTGAGCATCAGCACCCATTCCCCGAACATGGGGGTGACCTCGCTCACCACGACGAGAGCCGCATCGGCCATCGATGCCGCGTAAAAGAGCGGGGCCAGCCGGTCGGGGTAGCGCGTCGGCTCTATGAGGGTGACGGTATCATCGCCCCTCTTCAGGTTATAAAATGTGATATCGGAGACCGTGCCTTTCTTCCCGAGGTCTTTTGCGTAGCCCTCTCCCAGCACGGCAACATTCAGGTTGCCCATATTCCAGATCATTTGGTTACCTGAGGGTATGAGGTTTGCCCAGTGATTCTGGAACAGTGCCCCTGAATGTGGAGCACGAAAAGAGTGAGGTTCAGGCGAGATCGAGAGATCCCATTGTCTTCCGCCGGGATGCCTGCCTCCATCCATGTGATATGAGCGTGTTTACGCGCTATCGCAGGGGCTTTTGCGGTCACGCAGAAGTCCCGGCTGTTCATAGACCTGGCCGGCCACGTACATCGCGTTATTAACCAAATGAATTTTAACAAAAGAAAGTTAACTTTGCTATACACTATGCGGAGAACGGCATCGATCACGGTTCTGGCACTCGCCGGTATACTTCTTGCAAGCATGGCCTGCTCAATCACCATCGGTCCGGCCAGTATGTCTCTTAGTTCCCTGTTTGCGCTGCCCAATGCGTGGACGATCTTCTGGGAGGTCAGGCTGCCACGGGTGATCGCCGTGGTGCTGGTCGGGTGCGCGCTTGCTGTGGCCGGCACCGCCATGCAGGGACTGTTCCGAAACTCCATGGCCGACCCCTACATCATCGGCACATCGTCCGGCGGGGCGCTCGGGGCCACACTCTCGATCGTCTTCTTCGCAGGGACGGGGCGACCGATCTTCGCATTCATAGGGGCGACGGTCGCTACATTCACGGTCTATACCATCGCCCGACAGGGTGGGAAGGTTCCGGTCGAGACGCTCCTCCTCTCCGGTGTAGCCCTCTCCATGCTGCTCTCAGCGTTCCTCTCGTTCCTCATGTACACCGCCGGGCGGAGCCTCCACCAGATCATGTTCTGGCTGATGGGCGGGTTCTGGAATGTCTCCTGGGATGATGTTATCATCGGTATCCTCATACCGATCGGGTGCCTGGTCATCTACTTCTACGCCCGCGACATCAACATCATATCGCTCGGCGAGGAGGATGCGATCCACCTCGGCGTGAACGTCGAGCGCCTGAAACAGC
>JAAZID010000435.1 GCA_012510295.1 Methanomicrobiales archaeon
AAGTAGCCGGTATCAGTGCCGATGACCGGCTGATCCAGACCGTGATTGAGCATCTGCTCACGCATGCGACGGAATCCGCTACCGCGTTCCTCGATCCGGTGGAAGTAAGAGAGGCACTGAGCGATAACCGGGTTGCGCGAACACGGCCGGTATTTACCTGTCCGAAGGCTGGCAAGAGTGATGGGCGCGGGGGGTAGACCCGGACTGGAGATTACCACACGATCAAAGAAAACCTCAAGTATGATCTTCCTTCCCGCATCCTCATACTGACGATGGGCCACAGCATTGACCATGGCCTCCCTCAATGCCTCGACGGGATATTCATCGAGACGGATGCGATTGAGGCCCACAACTTTCATCGGATGCCGGGTGTTGCGGTCGATGAAGGCGATGGCACGGTCGATCGCCACTGGCATCGGGGCGCGGATATCTTCGTGATCACGAGGGTCGCCATCAGGCTCGGTACTACGATAGGCATCAGCGAGGATGCGACACTGGGGAAAGACCGCAGAAGGATCGTTTGCCAGCAGGACAATACCGGCGGCTGTAGCAAAGTGCTCGCCGCTCTGTGGTTCGGGCCATACGAGACCACGGAGCGAAGCGGTGGCAAGGAGATCCGGCGCAGAAAGCGTTGCGGGATCCCGGCCCTCTGCTGTAGCGATCATCTGTCGGGCTACGTCAGGATCGAGATCGGTCCAGCGGACTCGTGTCATCAGTTGTGACTCAAAGGGAGATGTGGCCTCAATAGTCTGCCGTGCAATCTCGTCTTCATCTGACGAGGGGATTATGCCAAAGCGTTCTGTGAGCAACTTAACAAGCGCAGCGCGGACCTCTTTTTGGAGTTCTATGACGTTGCTGAAGCGTTTGTACTTAAATTCGTCTGCATTAATCTCCTCTAAAAGGCGGTCCGTGTCAGCATCACGGTTTATGCTACGATCACCTTTTATAAAGATGAGGATGGGTAGTTCCCTCTCCTTTGCATGCTGGTATTCAAGATGGGTGATGGAGAGATTGCTGACCAACCGGCCGTACTCCGACCCCACAATGAGTAGGTATACCTGACATGCATCCAGTGTCTTGAGGCATCCTTCCACACTTCTGTCTGGAGATGCAGGCTCGAACTCGTAAAGCACCGGCGTGCAGTGCGCTGAAAGAAAAGGATCTGTATTCAATAAGTTCTGAATAGTGACTCGTTCATCTTCAAGTTCCTTTTGCACCGAACTGATGAAGATATTTTGATTCCGATTCATCGACGCACCTCAAAGAGAGCATCCAGCGAGCGCCGGACCTCGGCAGAACTCTCCAGCCACGCCGACAACGCATCGGGAAGAGTTTCTCCCCCGTACTGTGCCGGCTCTTCACAGACCATCCCTGCCGGCTGCGCAACGTAGAGCGGGATGCTCAGATTTCCATCATTAGCACGGAGTTCCGGAAGCGTCGCCACGTACGCAAACTCCGCCTCATCCGAAAACGCCCGGTAAGCCCCGACGATCCGCTCGATATGCTCGTCGGTGAGGAAACTCTGCGCCCGCTCCCGGGTGACCTCATTGACAGCGTTGATGAAGAGGATTCTGCCCCGCCGTTCCTCGGGTTTCCTCGTCCGGCAGACGACCACGCACGCCTCCATCGGCGAGTTATAGAAGAGGTTCGGCCCGAGCCCCAGAATGCACTCGATCAGGTCCGCCTCGATCAACTTGCGCCGCATCTCCCCCTCCTCCTGTCGGAAGAGAACCCCGTGCGGGAAGAGGATCGCACACCGGCCGGTCTCTTTGTCCATGCTCGCCAGGATGTGCTGCCAGAAAGCATAATCGGCCCGGCCCTGCGGCGGCGTCCCGAAAACATTCCGTCCCCAGGGAACGGCGGCGAAGGCGGACCGGTCCCACTGCTTGATGGAGTAGGGCGGATTTGCCAGCACCACGTCGAATCGCTGCAGGCGGTCGCCCTCCACGAACCCGGGCGCAGAGAGGGTGTCGCCGCGCACGATCTGAAACTCCTCGATACCGTGGAGGAAGCAGTTCATCCGGGCGATGGAAGAGGTCATCAGGTTCCGTTCCTGGCCGTACAGGCGAACGTTGCGCCACTCCAACCCCCGGGAGCGGAGGTGGGCGACGGCGGAGAGGAGCATCCCACCGGAGCCGCAGGTCGGGTCGTAGATCGTCTCGCCCGGCTGCGGCTCCAACATCTCGGTCATGAGGTGGACGACGGTGCGGTTGGTGTAGAACTCGGCCGCAGTATGGCCGGAATCGTCGGCGAACTTCTTGATCAGGTACTCGTAGGACTGGCCGAGAATGTCGGCCTCGGCAGCCTCGTTGCCGAGGTTGATCCGGGAGAAGTGCTCGATGAGGTCACGGAGCAGGGCATCGGAGAGCCGGTCTTTGTTCGTCCATTGCGCATCGCCGAAGATGCCGTAGAGCGTATCCGGGTTTGCCGTCTCGATGCAGCGCATTGCCTTCTGCAGGGCCTGACCGACGTTTGTCGTCACTTTCCGGAGATCGTTCCAGTGGCACTCATGAGGGATCTGGAACCGGTAGTTCTGCGGGAACCGGGCATACTCTTCGTCGCCCCCGGACTCGACGAGAGCTGCCCGATACTCCTCATCATGGACATCGGAGATCCGTTTGAAGAAGAGCAGCGGGAAGATGTAGGTCTTGAAGTCAGCTGCATCGACAGGTCCACGCAGGATATTGGCGGCTTCCCAGAGGTGGGATTCGAGTTGAGCAAGAGATGTTGTCGTGGTGTCCATTGTTAGACCTCAAGAGGGTTGTTCGAGCGCTACGGGGGGACAGGAAGACGGTTCATCTCTCCTGCAGATCTTCCGTCTCCGCTTGCCATAGCACATTAAGTATCAATTTTGGATCGGGACTATATTAACCTACCATTTTTCCGTATCCGGGTATCTCTCGATTTTCTCCTCTCCAAAAGTATACCTACCGGCGCATCGAACACCTCATATGGACGCTCCGGCCCTGGGCAGGTGAGGACACGGTCATGCACGCCGTTCCTGGCTCTCGTCTTCATATGCGGCCTCCTTGCAGGGTTCGGCATATACGCGGCCTTATCCTACGACCCGGGAAAGATCGCCCTCTACACGGCCGATGCCCCGGAGCCGATCGGGCTGTACAGCCAGGCCGTGCGGTGCGGCGACTACATCTTCACGTCGGGGCAGATCGGCCTTGACCCGGCTACCGGCACCGTCGCCGGCGAGACCGTCCAGGTGATGGAGAACCTGCAGGCGCTGCTTGCCGAAGGCGGCCTCGACCTCACCGACCTCGCGGACTTCGAGGGGGTTAACGCCGTCTACGCCGGGTACTTCGAGGAACCCTAACCCGCACGGTCGACGGTGCAGGTCGCCGGCCTCCCGAAAGGGTCGAGGGTCGAGATCGAGGCGGTCGCGAGGGTGCGGTAGCCCGGGCCAGGTGAAGATACAGTCCTGCGATCCATCACCACGTATTTGTGCCGGGGGAGTGCCTGCCCGATCGTTGGAGGGAGGATGGGGCTCCCCCGGAATTGCCTCTCTACCGCCGGAAAACTCCTTGCCGCTATACTTCAACGCCACAGTGTGGTACCCGGGGGGAGATATCCATTGTGACAGGAGGAGGGCGGCCGCCCCTGTATCTGTCGATCCAGGGCTTCCTGGTCTCTTCCCGGAGGTCAAGGGTGCAGGTCAGAAGAAGGATGACTGCCATCCCGGGGACCGGGGTAACGTTTATACGATGGCCCGGAGTCTTACCAGGCATGGAGAGAGGGTCGATCGAGAAGATAGGTGCGAAGTTCATCGAGATGAACCGTCGCTTTGAGGAGATGTATCAGGTGCCGTTTGCGATACCGGAGGAGGC
>JAAZID010000375.1 GCA_012510295.1 Methanomicrobiales archaeon
CCCCGGGGAGACCTGCGGTTACCTGACCGGCCGGCCGACCATCGCCGTGCTGGATACGGTGACCAGGTGCGTTGAGATGCTCTCCCTCTGACCGGGATGGTTTGGACCCCGGCGCCGGAGATGAAGAGACTGTTTCAGGGCCTGACCCGCGCGGTTTGTGGCGCCCGATGGTGAGGCGCCATATAGACCGCACAGGCCGGCCAGGGCTTCGCATCCACTGTGCGAGGCTACCACTACCCCGGGTCAGGTTTTGTGGGGGAAAAAAGAGGGTTATGCTGTACCAGGCTCTCCGACAATTTTTCCGAGATCCCATTCCGGAATGCCGGCATACCCGAGATCGGCCCTCAGGGTCGTCTCAGAGACGTTCAGGGAGGCGGGGACGTCGAAGCAGAGGTAGCCCTTCAGCGACTCGTACCGCTCCAGTCTCTTCTGGTCAAACGACTCCCCGAGTGAGGTGAAGGCCGGGAGGTCGAGGGGGGCAAACGTTGTCCCCCGGTATTCCAGGGTGAACGCACTCCGCCCCGGTGTCTCGATGGCGTAGATGTCAGTGTCACCCCTGTGCCCGAGGTTCGTCGACTTGACGACGACGAGGAGGAACATACGTCCTTCACCTGCCTCGATACTCGTCCCCGGTGCATCGGCATCGGTAGTCCGGTATGCTGTTACCGTCCGGGTGGACTCCGCGAGCAGTGAGACCATATTATCACCTGACGGGTCGTCATAGGTATAGCGTTCCATGAGCGACAGTGTCTCCACAGATGGTGTGGCCACGGCCCGGACAGCGGGTGCTATCGCAAGGGTAGTGACGGTGGTGCTCCTTCGTGCGGTCTGCCGGCTCACCGCCTCAAGGTCTTCTGATGCTCCCGCAAGTTTTTTGAGGGACTCGGGCATGGATTCCGGTGCATCGAGGAGTTCCCGGCTTGCTCTGGAGTACGCCTCAAGCGACCGGATAAACCTCTCTTTTGTGGGCTCCTGCCCCGGAGAGACATGGAGCGACTGCACCTCACGGAGCAGGCGGGTGGAGAGGGCATACAGGTCGTCCGCTGTGTCATAGGCGGCACCTGCATCGTGCAGGTAGAGGGCGTGAGCATGTTCCATCGAGAGCCTCATCAGGCTGATCCCGGCGGTGTTGATCAGGTCGGCCAGGCGTTCGTCGTCGGTCCACCCTGAAGTATCACCGGGGAAGACCGGCGAGGCCTGTGGTTCGCTATTGATCCAGGTGGTGGCAGGCACCGGTGGTTCCCCGTCAGTGCCGCAGGAGAGGTCATCAGTCTCCTCTCCACCAGGGGGATCGGTAACACTAACCGGCCTTGATTCGCTCCCCCCTGCCAGCAGGGTGCCAGGTGAGAGATTTAAGAGCTCTCCTGACTCCAGTGCCGCAAGCCCGCGTCCGGAGCCGGCGAAAGCCGGTGTGGATATGAGAAATCCTGTGCAAATGACGATTCCCAGAGCAATAAGGACATTTGCGTGATGCTTGCCCATGAAAAAATTTCACCTATCGCGAATATTAATATTATTATATTATCCTTTGAAAAAAAGAGGCCCTGTAGCAAAACCATCTTCAGGATCAATCGATCTCCGCCGGCCGTGGATCGGTGCACCAGGTGGCGGGGCAGGGTCACAAAAACTGGAGATCAGGGCCTGATCGGGGAGACCGCGCCACCCATATCTGTACAACATACCACCCACGCAGAAATGCGCGAGGCTCTAGAGGGTGACATACCCGGCATATCTTCCTGCAACTCTGGTGCGGGAATATCGCTATCTTTCGCACTACTACCGCGTTTCAACCGGTCTGACCTCCTCCCTGCGCACCGGCGTTCGTCTGGCAATTGATGAAGTACCGCCGGGCGGGGCCGCCTTTCCCCGCCGAAAGAGCTCTTCCGGGGGGAAAGATATATGAACTCATCCGGATCACCGGGATAGGAGGGATGCCAGATGGAGATCGTGAAGATCCCGAATATGGATAAAGAAGAGTACGATCAGCTCATCGAGGAGGGGTACATCAGTCGTATCGCATTCCAGGGAAATAAATACCCATACATCGCCCCATTTATCTATGTCTTCGACGGGAAGTTCCTTTACTTCCTGGCGACGAAATATGGCAGGAAGAATGCTCTCTTTCGGCAACACCCATATGTTTCTGTAGAGATCGAGAAGTATTCGAGCGATCTCTCCTGCTATACCTTCGTGACCATGCAGGGCTACCTGGTGCAACTTGAGGATGCGATCGAGAAGAAGATCATCCGGGAGAAGTTTGTGGATATGATCAAGAGACACAACCTCTCAAAGAATATCCTTGCAGCACTCGGCCACAAACCCGAAGACCCGATCGAAGTGATAGCGTCGGAAGAGCGCTCAAACATCTGGAAGCTCACCGGCGTGACCGATATCGTTGCATTAAAGAACGTATGAACCGGGTATCCACGTGACTGCTCCCCCTTGCACGGCCGGCCAGGGGTCTGCACACCCGGCGCCGGGAGGGGGGAGGTTATGGGGTACCTGCACTGCCCCCTCCCCAGGTGATATCCCCACGGTCCGGCGTATGGGATGACACCGGGGAAGGGCATAATCAGGGCCGGCACCCCGGACCCGCCTTTCCGGGGCTATCATGACTGCTGCCCCCTTCCTGTGGGGGTGGGGGAGGAGCGCGAAGCGCGGGTGGGGTGGGGGAG
>JAAZID010000376.1 GCA_012510295.1 Methanomicrobiales archaeon
ACATTGTAGTGATAGACGGGTGAGCCAAGGACGAGTGCATCCGCATCCACGATGCGGGGATACAGCAGGGTCATGCCGTCGTTGAAGCGGGTGCAGGTTCTATCGTGCCTGCACCGCTCGCAACCTATGCAGCCCTCGATAGTATACCCGGAGAGACTGACGGCGCTCGTCTCGCCGCCCGCGTCGGAGACCCCGCGGAGAATTTCCGTGAGGAGACGGGCAGTGTTCCCCCGTGCCCTCGGGCTCCCGCTGATGCCAAGCACTTTCATGGTCTGAACTCTCTTAACGGGCGAATAAGGGTTCCGGGCGCCCCCGTTCCCGGTTGCGCACGAACGACAGGCAGTGCGGTCAGGTGAGACCGTGCTCGATATGGATGCCGGCTACCTGGATCACCATCCTTGACCCCCCGGGGGGCATGCTCTCCATCCTCTGTGAACGGATGGCCCCAGAGGGACTCACGAACTACCCCACGATCACGATCTCGGCGGCGGCCGACCGCGGCGGTCTGGTTGACGAAAAAAGGAGGTAAGGAGATGCCCACTCACCAGCCTCCCTCATCGCCGAAGTGGGCATAGACAACCTCGTCAAAGGTAGCACCGTTCTTCGTGATAGCCTTCCGGTGGACCGCCTCACGAACAAAGCCACATTTCTCAAGAACGCGCATCGATGCGGGGTTGTTTGAGATCACTCCCGCCTCAAGCCGGATGATATCGAACCGCCCGAAGGCGATCGGGACGATCGAGCGGACCGCATCGGTGACGATACCCCGCCCCCAGAGCGACTCCGAGAGCCAGTAGCCGATCTCGGCGGTCCTGCGCCTGACGTCGTCGAACGGCTGGATGCCGATGCTCCCCACGGCCTCACCATTGGCGTCGATCGCGAGATAGAGGTGCGACGCCGTATCCATGGCTGCCACTATGAACCGGCGGGCATCCCCGGGTGTATAGGGAGAGGGGAATTCATCGCGCATCATTCCCGCGATCCGGGGGTTGTTCGCATGCCGCGCAAGAGACTCCTCATCCTCGAACGTCCAGGCGCGGAGCACGGGGCCCGGTGTATCGATCTGCATGAAACAGGTATACCTTCACGCCGGAGGCATTAACGCTTTTTACATCACCACCGGGGCATAGCACCCTTCCGGGCAGTTCTTAAGCCCGCAAGCAGACCTCTCCATCAGATGCAGAATCGCTCTTACGTCGACCTGAACGCCATCGCATGGACAGCGATGGATCACTACGGTTTTGCCCCGGCATTCCCCCCATCTGTCATCCGGGAGGTCGGTGCCCTTACCGGAGATGCCATCCCGGACAACCTCTACAACCTCCGCTCGCTCCCCTGGTCATCGATCGACAACCACGATTCACAGGATCTCGACCAGATTGAGTTCTGTGAATGGGGTTCCAATGATGAGATCCACGTCCGGATCGCTATCGCCGATGTCGATTCTCTCGTCCCGAAGGGATCGGTGACGGACCGGCACGCCTGTCATAACGGAACCTCGGTCTACACCGGCGTCGAGACCTTCCCGATGCTCCCTGACCGCCTCTCAGCGGACCTCACATCGCTCCTACCCGGCCGGGACCGCGTGGCGATCGTCATCGACTACACTGTCCTCCCGGACGGGAGCACCGTACCCGGAAAGATTTACCGGGCGATCGTCAGGAATCACGCGAAACTCGTCTACGAGGAGGTCGGTGACTGGCTGGAAGGGACCGGACCGATCCCGCAGACGGTCAGGGAGACACCGGGGATCGAGAGGCAGATCCTCCTCCAGCACGAGGCGGCGGTGCGGATGAGGAGGCGCCGGACCGAGAAGGGGGCGCTCGCCCTTGAGACGATCGAGGCCGAACCGGTCGTCGAGGGGAACCGGGTCATCGAGCTCGCCGTCCAGGAACAGAACCTCGCCCGGTGTCTCATCGAGGAGTTCATGGTCGCGGCGAACGGAACCCTGACGGCGTTCCTCGCCGCCGCCCGCCTCCCCATGATCCACCGCGTCGTCCGCACGCCGAAGAACTGGGACGGGATCGTCCGGGAGGCGGCAAAACGTGATGAAGTTCTGCCCAAAAAACCTGATGCGGAAGCGCTCACCCGGTTCCTCATCCGGCAGAAGGCGGCCGACCCCGGCCGCTTCCCCGACCTCTCACTCACGGTGGTGAAACTGATGGGTGCGGGGGAGTACGTGGCGTTCCGGCCGGGGGATGAACCGATCGGCCACTTCGCCCTCGCCGTCACCGACTACACCCACGGCACCGCCCCGAACCGGCGCTACGTCGACCTCATCATCCAGCGTCTGGTAAAATCGGTCATCGATGGGGAACGCTACCCGCCCTACGCCCTCCCTGAACTCGATGAACTCGCCTGCCGGATGACTGATCGGGAGAAGGCCGCCCAGAAGACCGAGCGGTTCGTCCGGAAGGCTGCGGCCGCAGTCATGCTCCAGGAGAGGGTAGGCGAGACGTTTGAGGCGTTCGTCACCGGCGCTTCAGAGAAGGGGACGTATGTCAGGCTGATCGACCCCCCGGTCGAGGGAAAAGTCATCTCCGGCGAGCAGGGTCTCCAGATCGGCCAGAGGGTGCGTGTCCGCCTGATGGCGACCGATCCCTGCATGGGATTCATCGACTTCGAGCATACCAGGTGATTTTGCATATCCTTTTGGTAGCAAAGCCCCCATTACAGGATAGATGACCGCCCAAAACCTGGTAGACTGGAATGAAGTCTGGCGCTCTCGGATGGAAACGAGCACTAAACTGAAGCGAAATAAGGGTTGTTCTGATTTCTGGGATAACACCCGGAGGGCCAGGAGTCGCTCCGTCTCTTCCACCGGCGATGACTGCGAACGCATCGCCTGGGTCACCTCCTCTC
>JAAZID010000377.1 GCA_012510295.1 Methanomicrobiales archaeon
GATATACACCCTCCAAAAAGTGGGAATGCCCGAGATCAGGTTTCAGGCCGGGACGCATTTCAGTCCATGGTCCAGTGTTTTTTTTGCTCACAGGCCTATCACCGCTCTGGTCTGTGAACAGACTGCATCATGACTGGTGCATTGCCTGGTTGATCCCTCTCTCAGGCAGGGGCTCCGTAGATCTTATAACATATATAATTTATCCCGGTCTGGCGGGATCACCCACCCCACGGCTGATAGTGGCCGGCACGTCTGGTCTGCTCCCCGATAACGCGCTGATCCCTCAATCCTCCACTTCAATGACCGAAACCGGACAGGAATCCGCGGCCTCCCACGCGCAGTCGGCAAGGTCGTCGGGCACCTCCCCCTCCCCGGGGTCATCGTTGACCCGGTACTGTTCAGTGATCTCGCTGAACTCATCATCGGGATTCTGTTCGAAGACCTCAGGACAGGTTATCCAGCAGGATTCGCAGCTGATACATCCGGGTCTGTCAATGGTAACCTTCACCACCGATCCACACCTCCACTTCAATCCGGGGTAGGGATCTTCCGGATGTTAAACATGACGGAATGCCTCCTTCGCGAGGTCGCCTGCGGGATGGTTGTAGCAGCCCCCTGCCCATGCTTCCCGGGGCATCGGAACCGCGAAAGGCCTCATGCCCGGTCGGCAGAGATACTCATGACCACGGCCCGATCCCCCCCACCCCGGCGTGCTGGTTGATGCGCAAGAGAGCATCCGGGCGGTAGCGTTACACCTCAGGGATACTGCAAAAGAAGCACGCACCCCGGGTGTTCATGTTTCGCGTGGTTTTGCCGGATTTTTGCGTGGAGATCGAACTTCTCATCCACGCAGGATGCGGAAAGGTTCGCTCTTTTCGATAGAATACAGAATTTGCTCTTCGTTAAAATACACAACTCAAGAATTTGAATGCAAAAATCGAAAACGCCCCGGCCGGGATTTGAACCCGGGTCAAAAGCTCCGCAGGCTTCTAGGATATCCTCTACCCTACCGGGACACAGGAAAAGGTATCGTTCTCCTAATACGTTGGTCGTTCTGGTTAAAAAGGATTGCTCACCGAAAGAAGAGAGTCTCATGGAGTCACTCCGGGAGCGAGGTGACGCGGGCCGGAGCTATACGCCCCCGGCGCGCATCAGTATATGCACCTTCGCTTCGCTTCCGGCGAGATCGATCTGGTAATTCCCGGTTCGGCCAATGAAGAGCCTCTTTTTGGTGTTCGCACTGTATAGCTTTCCAAAACCTTCCTCCGCCACAATCGCTCCCGACCCCCGATCCCTGACCGTCACCAGGAACCATGCATTCTCGCTCGGGAAGACCTGTATGAAGTCTTTGTATTTCCTATCCTTGTAGTCACTCTTTGCATGCTTGATCCTTGTGATCATCTTCGGCTCTACCTCAAACTCGATGATGAGGGGGGGCGTGGTCAGGTCAAATGAGTAGGCCTTCGTCGCCTGAGGGTACTGTATCGTCTGATCATAGACGGTAACATATGTATCAGTCGTCGGAGCGACATCTGGCGGCTTGCTGAGCGTGGGTATGGCCATATCACTCGTTGCGGTGGCATAAGGGGTTACCGGCGTCAGGTATCCGGGATCGTGTTCATCCTCTATCGGCACCTCGTCAGGCGGGGAAGAGAAGCCGGACCACTCGAACCCACTCCCGGGCGGTAGTTCTGCACACCCGGCAGATGCAAGAGTCAGGACAAATACCAGTATTATAGAAAGCGGTTTATACACCTTTGCCACCGTGGAGGGATTACGGCAATGAAGTATATATATTCTTCTATCGGACCCTCCGGTATGCCACACAACCGGCCATGCGTGCGGTCGCCCGGGGGGAATCGTCGATTCCGGTATAACGGGCGACGTGGGAAGGGGCACCGCATCACGATCCACAAAATCTGCTGTACAGGAGAACTCCTCCACACCAATTCCACGCAGGAGAACACTGTGAGACTTCTCCGCCGCCCGGGCACCCCGATTCGCCGCAGATCTTCAGAAAAACAACGGACCTGGATGGGACAGAAGATGCCCCGGCCGACCATGCGATGGGGTGCAGGCCCTTCATCTGAAAAACCCGGCCCCTGTCCCGTGCAGGTCAGGGTTCCGGGCATCACCACAGAACCCGCGAAATAGGTATCTAACAGGAGAACTGAGTACCTATGTATGAGGAGTGCACACCCGGGCGAGGGCATCGTGATCGGGATAGACCCCGGTATGGCAAGAACAGGGTATGGCATTCTCCAGATGGGCAACCCCTATCCGACCCCCATCACCTTCGGTTGCATAGAGACCCCGGGCAACCACCATCCCGCCCGGCGGCTGCTTGCGATCTACGAGAAGGTATCAGAGCTCCTCGACGAGTACACACCCGGGCACCTCGCCATAGAAGCACTCTTCTTCTCAAAAAATGTCACATCTGCCATGCATGTCAGTGAAGCACGGGGCGTCATCCTCCTCGCCGCGGAAGAGAGGGAGATACCGATCACCGAGTACACACCGAACCAGGTCAAACTGGCGGTGACCGGATCGGGGCGTGCCGACAAACACCAGGTGCAGGAGATGATGAAGCGGCTCCTCCGCCTGCAGGAACTCCCCCGTCCGGACGATGCCGCGGATGGCCTCGCCATCGCACTCTGCCACATCAACATGATGCGATAACCATGATAGATCATCTTTCAGGAGAACTGGCATCCACCGGGGACCGGTGGGTGGTTATAGATATCGGCGGCGTCGGCTACCGGGTGCAGGTCACAGAGCCCGCACTTCAGGATTTTGCGGCGACGGGAGGCCGGGTCACGGTCCACACCTACATGGTGGTCCGCGATGACGGTATCCAGCTCTACGGGTTTGCCCACCCACAGGAACGCGAGCTCTTCGCGATACTGATCGGCGTCACCGGGATCGGCCCCCAGACCGCGATGAACATCCTCTCACGGATATCATTTGAGGACTTCGCGATCGCGATCCTGAACGACGACGAAAAAACCCTCACCCGGATACCGGGGATCGGGCAGAAGAGCGCCAAACGCCTGATCCTGGAGCTGAAAGACAAGATGAAGAAGCGTGCGGCGATGCTCCCCGGCGGGAGAGGTCGGACAGAGACCGGCGATGCGGTAAGTGCCCTGATCTCACTTGGGTTTTCTGAACACGAGGCAGAGGAGGCGGTCGGCGCTGTCCTGCCCACACTGCCCGCTCCGACGGTACAGGATCTGATCCGGGCCTCTCTTGCCCGCCTGCGGGAGCGAACATGAGGCGGATCACCTCCCCCGACGCCCTGCCGGAAGAGGGCGATGACGCCACGATCAGGCCGGCACGGTTCGATGAGTTCGTGGGTCAGCCACAGGTGAAAGAGACACTCGCGATCGCCATAGAGGCCGCGAAGAAGCGTGACGAGCCCCTGGACCATATCCTCTTCTCCGGGCCGCCGGGACTCGGGAAGACGACGCTTGCCCGGATCATCGCCCGCGAGATGGGGGCGGCGATCAGGACCACCTCGGGCCCGGTGCTTGACAGGCCGGGCGACCTTGCCGCACAGCTGACGGCGCTCTCCCGGGGTGACGTCCTCTTTATCGATGAGATCCACCGCTTAAACCCGGTGGTCGAGGAGATCCTCTACCCGGCGATGGAGGACTCCTGCATCGATGTAC
>JAAZID010000378.1 GCA_012510295.1 Methanomicrobiales archaeon
ACCTCCAGCGCCCCGAGCGGGCATGCCCGTGCGCAGATGCCGCAGGCGATGCACTCTCCCTCCAGGCTGAGATAGGCATCGATCAGCTCGAGCGCATCCTCAGGGCAGACTGCAACGCAGGTGCCGCAGTATCCACACTTGTCTCGGTTAATCCTGAGCATTGTACTCATGTTGTTGTTGTCACCGCAAAAACATTTATGCATCTCATCTGAGTTGCAGCACCATATCCTCCGCCCGGGGAGAAAAATAGAGGGATACATCTCCTGAGCGGCACGCTTCCCCGGGCGACGGGTGCGCCATCGCTCATGGGTCATTTTATAGAGGCCGGCACAAATTTATCAGGTAATCGGGGATTCTATGGGATTGAAAGGTGGACCTACACAGGATGAGGTCATGGCAGTCTCGCTCGCGAAACTCGACATTCGCCCGGGCGACCGGGTGGCTGATATCGGGTGCGGGACCGGGAAGGTCGCGATAGCGGCATCGCGGGTGGCAGGGCGTGTCTACGCGATCGACCGGAGGCCGGAGGCGGTCGCCTACGCTCGGAGGGATGCTGTGGCGGCCGGCGCCGGAAACATCGAGTTCTTCGAGGGAGAGGCGGTGGATATCCTCAGCCGTATCGACCGGCTCGATGCCGCCTTCGTCGGCGGCTCCCGTGGACTTCCTGATATACTCGACCTCCTCGCCGCACGGGTGCAGGGGAGGATCGTCGTCAACGCCGTCATGATCGGGACGCTCCATGAGGCTATCCGGAGCATGCAGCGCCTCGGCATATTTGAGGAGGCCGTTCACCTGCAGGTCTCCCGGACGAGTGCCATCGCCGATGGGGTGATGTTCAAACCCTCAAATCCCGTCTACGTCATCGTCGGGGGTGCCGGATGCTCGTAGGTGTGGGGCTCGGGCCCGGCGACCCGGAGCTCCTGACCCTCCGGGCGGTCCGTCTCCTCAAAGAGGCCGTGGCGGTCTTTGTCCCGGGGAACCTCGCCTATGAACTGGTGCGGCCCTACCGCCCGGATGCCGTCATACTCGATTTTCCCATGACGAGTGATGAGGACTACATCCGGGAGTGTCTCCGGGGTAACGCCGATGTTATAGCCCCGAAGGCAGAGGAAGGGCTCGTGGTCTTTGGGATCATCGGAGACCCGAACTTCTACTCGACCTTCTCCCGTCTCTGCGAGATCATAAGCGAGCGCCACCCGGACGTCACGTTCGCGACCGAACCCGGTATCAGCTCCATCACCGCGTTTGCTTCGGTGGCAAACGTCCCGGTGGCAGGGGGATTCTTTGTCTCGGACGGAAGTGACCTCGGGTCGCGGATCGTCATGAAGGTCCGAAAGCCCGCCGCGCTCGCGGCCGACCTGAGGACGGAGGGCTACTCTGAGTTTGTCCTTGTGGAGCGGATGTACATGCCCGAACAGAAGGTCTACCAGGGAGACGACCTCCCCGAGGAGAGCGATTACTTCTCGATCCTCTTTGCGAGGCGAACGCATGCATAAAGTCTACATCGTGGGTGCAGGCCCGGGGGCACCCGACCTCATAACGGTCCGGGGGAT